>CAZTDA010000507.1:0-1942 GCA_964612155.1 uncultured Eubacteriales bacterium
ACAGACCGATTTCTTCGGGGGTGCCCTCGGCTTTTGAAGCGGCATACGGGGCGATGCCCCATCCGGCTTCGCAGCTGAACGCACCGCGCCGAACGCCGGTCGAGGCCGCTGCCCCGAATCCGCCGCCCGCGACCGCTCCGATTCCGAACGCACCTTTTAAAATCGCACCGACCGCCTGCGGGATATTTTGATAATTTACTGCGATAATCGCAATGCATAGCAACATAAATCCAATTGCTGCCGGAGGCAATATCCGTGCGCTGATGTGCGCCAGCCGTTTTTCACCGCCCATAACGCTGGCCAAAAACAGCGCCGCACAGGCCGCACCGACTGCGGCGCCGAAATAAGGCGGAGAGGCCACAAAATTTTCACCCAACGAGACAGCCGCGGAGTTGACCTGAATGGCCGGCATCAAGACGGCCTGCATCAAAAACATCAATCCCGCAAAAGCGACGGCGATTTTTCGGTGGCCCAATTTGCGGATATAATCGGGCGGGTTGCCGATCTTTGCGCCGAATCGGCACTCCTCATAACTGAGCGCACTGCCCAAGATCGAAAAAACGCCCATCCACAAAATTGCGCCCGGCCCGCCTGCCGCAATTGCCGCCGAAACCCCGACAATATTGCCGACACCGAGCTTGCCGCCGGTCGTGAGCGAAAACACCTCGAACGGAGACAGCTTTTTGCCGCTTTGACGCGCTAAGATTTTCGGCACACGCAATAGGCCTGTGAGGTTGCAAAAGCGGTTTTTGACCGACAGCCATAACCCGACGGCAAGCAGCGCGCACACCGGTATGATTCCCCATATGATTTTTTCGGATATAAATTGCAAAACGGACATCATATCACCCGAAAATGATATGCGAGAAGGCGGGTTCGCATGATTGGATTGACAGCAGGGCTAAAAATGGAGTATAGTAAAGTTAAAAGTTCACAGTTAAAAGTGAACAGTGACACATCAGGACGCTGACATTTAAATTTTTTACATCTCGCGTTATAAGTTTTACAATACATTTTAGATTACAAATCATCGAGTGATTAAATATGAATTAATGTCTCGGTTCTGTCACTGTTCACTTTTAACTGCTAACTGTTAACTTAGTGAATTGATTTTCACTACGAAGGAGTGAACCTGTATCAAAATCATTGCGTTTGATCTCGGAAAAGCCCGTACCGGGGTCGCTGTCAGCGATATCGGCGAAATCTTGGCAAGCCCCGCCGAAGTCATCACGAAAAGCGATCCCGCCGCCGTGCTGGAGGCCGCCGTGCAATGCGTCGACAAATACGGCGCGGGCTTTGCTGTCATCGGACTGCCGCTGCGCGATACCGGTGCGGACGGTGAGCTTGCTCCTTGGGCGCGGGATTTTGCCAAAACGCTCGGCGAACGCTGCCATATCGAAGTTCATTTATATGACGAGCGCTACACCACCGCTGCCGCGCATGTCTACTACAACGAGGCCGGAAAACACGGTGCTCAAAAACGCCGCCAGACCATTGATGCCGCCGCCGCTGCCGTGATTTTGCAAAACTTTTTGGACAGCCGCAAGCGCGGGAGACAGTCCCCGAATATTTGATTTGTAAGCGCTTTTTGTTTTGATTGCAGACAAAGGTTTAATTTTTATCCCCCCGCCCGAGGCGAGGGGATATATTTATGATGAAGCCGTTTTGCATAAGCGGTGAAAGTATTGTAAATGAAAAAATACGTTTTCAGCAGCACGGAGCGCATTTGAGCGGATGCCGTAAATGTTAATTAATAACGTACCATCAATCTTATAAAAATATAAAATGTCTTGCCGATTTCAATTGTGCAATTAAACCGGGTATGATATAATAATTGCGGCGGAAAATAATACGCCTAAAACACCATCAATGATGGAGGGAAATTTGAAAAAACCATTTTCAAATGAGGAGTTTTGGGTATAGCTGACGGCATTTTGCCGTG
>CAZTDA010000508.1:0-1940 GCA_964612155.1 uncultured Eubacteriales bacterium
AAAACAGACCCGCGTGTGTTTTCCTTAGAGGGCATAAACGCAAAGGAACTCGATATATCATTGTTTGGGGACAAAGTGGATTTTCTGACCGCCGACCTTTCGTTTATTTCCGTGACAATTTTATTCGACAAATTTCGAGAAGTGTTGAAAGATGACGCCGGGGCTGTTATACTGATAAAGCCACAGTTTGAAGCCGGAAAGAGCAATATCGGAAAAAACGGAATCGTCAAAGATCCCAAAATACATGTTAACGTTTTAAAAACCGTAACCGAGCGCGCACAAAACAGCGGATTTGCAGTTGCGGGACTGATCCCGTCTCCAATTACGGGCGGCGACGGCAACATTGAATTTTTATTATATTTAAAAACATCCGGAACACAATTACCGGATTTGGATATAACGATCAAGCAAGCGGTCGATATCGCGCAGCGGCGCGAGGCGCACCAACGCAGAAAGGATGATATCAAATGAACATAAAAATCGCATTGCTTTCTACAGTGGTTTGCGCTACAAGCGTAAACGCGGTTACCGAAGTGTGCGGGTACTTAAAATCCAAGGGCGCCGATGTCGTGATGTACGATAAATATCGCGGCTACGGCGACATATGCAACTATACCGACGATTTTTACGGCATGATTGATCACTGTGACATTGTTGCGGCGGTCGGCGGCGACGGGGTTATGCTGCACGCGGCCAAACACGCCGCGCAGTACGACAAACCGGTATTGTGCATCAATTGCGGGCGCATGGGGTATCTGGCTTCGATGGAAGCCGGAGAAATCGACTTGTTGGAACGGGTCGTCACCGGGAAATATGACATTTTAAAACGCCGTATGCTCTCGGTGACGCACGAGGCCAAAAATGGACTCAAAGAGCATTTTGCCTTGAATGACGCGGTGCTCGGCAGCGGCAATATCGCCAAAACAGTTGAGGTTGAGGTGCTCTGCGGTAACAAAACCGTGATGAAGGTCAAGGGCGACGGCGTGATTTTTTCAACTCCGACCGGTTCAACCGCTTATGCTTTTTCCGCCGGAGGCCCGGTGATCGATCCCTACCTCGATTGTGTCTCTCTGACACCGGTCTGCCCGCATTCTTTTTCTGGCAGAACACTGGTGTTTTCCGCTCCGGTCGAATTTAGTGCAAAAGTCCCTCGCGGTGATGTATTTTTGACAGTCGACGGTGAAGAGGGCATCAAGTTTGAAAATAACGACATTTTACATGTGTCGACTTCCGATAAAAGCGTCCGGTTTATCGTGTTAAAAGATAAAAACTTTTTTGATGTGTTTCGGGAAAAAATCAGTGAATAAGATGTTCTTTGAAAAATCAAAATCGAAAGGAAGATCGCGATGAAAAACAAGCGTCAGGAAAAGATTCTGGAATTGATCTCCGGCAACGAAGTCCAGACCCAGGATGAACTGTTGAAAATGCTCAACGATTCGGGTTACAATGTCACCCAGGCCACGGTCTCACGGGACATTAAGGAACTGAAACTTGTCAAAGTCACCACGAGCGCGGGCAAATACCGTTACAGCGTCGGAAACCGCAGCAATTCCAACGAACCGGAGTCGCGGTTTATCTCGATGTGCGAGCAAAATGCAGTTTCATCCGATTCTGCGGGCAACATTTGCGTGATCCGGTGTCTGAGCGGAACCGCAAACGCCATCTGTGCCGCAATGGATATCGCCAGAAGTGATATTGTCGGTACCATTGCGGGGGACGACACCATTTTTGTCTTGTTCAAAACCCCTCAACAGGCGGAGGATTTCAGTGCGCATATCCTGCGTATCATCAGCGATTAACACCTTGAGAAGGCGGTTTGTATGCTGACCAAGCTCTATATCGAAAATGTCGCTGTCATCAAATCGGCAGATGTGGATTTTAACGCGGGCTTCACGGTGCTGACCGGTGAGACCGGTGCAGGAAAATCCGTTTTAATCGAC
>CAZTDA010000509.1:0-1940 GCA_964612155.1 uncultured Eubacteriales bacterium
AATTCGAAAACAAAATCAACGGCGGCGCAGAATTTGCGCCGCCGCCCTTTTTCCTTTGTTTGATCAAAGGAAAAGATCGCATCCGAATTTTATTCGGTCAATTTTAATCCTTGGTGCTGCGGGCGTGCGCTTCCATGTGCTCCTCGTTTACGGCAGTGCGTTCCCTGAATAACAGGGAGATACACCAAAGCGCCGAAATGCCGACGAGTGCATAGATGATGCGGGCGGCGACGCTTCCGCTGCCGAAAGCGAGCGCGACAAGGTCGGTGTTGAAAAGACCGATGCTGCCCCAGTTGAGACCTCCGATTATCATGATTATCAAAGCGATTCTATCGATGACCATTTTAAAACCCTCCTAAAATAGGATGTGGTCTTATTTTCCCAAGGCAAGCGGCAATTATACTTTCCAAAAATATAAAAATATGATATAATACTTTTTATTAACCCGAAGGGAAGTTGTTTTATGAAGGCAGTTATCACCGTTTTGGGAAAAGATACGGTTGGAATATTGGCGAAAATTTCGGCAAAGTGCGCTGAAAACCGAATCAACGTCACCGACGTCAACCAGACGATTTTGGACGATATTTTTGCGATGCTGATGTTGGTCGATATGGCCGAAGCGACCATCAAACTGGCCGATTTTGCCGCGTCGCTCAAAGCCGAGGGTGAGCGGATGGGGCTGGTGGTTTATGTGATCTCACAAGAGGTCTTTGACACGATGCACCATATTTGATGCAAATAATAAAAGCTTTTAATCCGGGTTATGACCTGCTTAAGGATGGATTTTATTCATGAATAAACGCGATATACACGACATCCTCGAAACCGTGGGGATGATCAAGGATCAAAATCTCGATATCCGCACGGTGACTATGGGGATTTCATTGTTAGACTGCATTCGGGGCGACAGCAAATCCACCTGTGCGGCGGTCTACGATAAAATAACAAAAAAAGCCGGGCGGCTTTCGGAGGTCTGCACGGGTATCGGGGCTGAATACGGCATCCCGATCATCAACAAGCGCATTTCGGTCACGCCTGCCGCGATGCTGTGCGCGACCGCCGACCCGATGGAACTTGTTATGGCGCTTGACAAGGCCGCCGAAGCCACGGGCGTGGACTTTTTGGGCGGGTTTTCGGCACTGGTGCAAAAGGGTTTTTCGGGAGGCGATTTGGCGCTGATCCAATCCATTCCGCAAGCGCTTGCCGAGACAAAATGGGTCTGTTCGAGCATCAATGTGGCAACGACACGGGCGGGGATCAATATGGACGCAGTGGCGTTGATGGGCGAAATTATTAAAAAGACCGCCGAAAAGACCAAAGACCGCGACTGCATCGGCTGCGCAAAGCTTGTCGTGTTTGCCAACGCGGTAGAAGATAACCCGTTTATGGCCGGGGCGTTTCACGGCACGGGCGAACCGGAGTGCGTTGTCAACGTGGGCGTTTCGGGGCCGGGTGTCGTGGCGGCTGCGCTGCGGGAAGCGGGTGACTGCGATTTGTCACAGGCGGCGAACATCATTAAAAGAACGGCTTTTAAAATTACACGAATGGGGCAGTTGGTGGCAGAACTCGCGGCCAATCGGCTCGGTGTTGAATTCGGTATTGTCGATTTATCTTTGGCGCCGACGCCTGCCGTGGGTGATTCGGTCGCTGAAATATTGGAAATAATAGGACTTGAGAGTACCGGCTGCTGCGGCACGACCGCCGCGCTCGCGCTGCTCAACGACGCGGTCAAAAAGGGCGGCATTATGGCCAGCTCGCATGTCGGCGGACTCTCGGGTGCGTTCATCCCGGTCAGCGAGGACGCGGGGATGATTGCAGCGGCAAGGCGCGGGAGTTTGCGCATTGAAAAACTGGAGGCTATGACGGCGGTGTGTTCGGTCGGTCTTGACATGATCGCGGTGCCGGGCGACACGAGCGCGGCGGTGATTTCGGCACTGATT
>CAZTDA010000510.1:0-1936 GCA_964612155.1 uncultured Eubacteriales bacterium
GGATGATGAAAGCGCGCTTCTTTGCTCCCGATTCACTCACGCAGACCGGCGTTGAAGTGACCGATCTCAATTCATTTCGGGAATACGCGCTGGCGCTGATGAAGACCGGCAAATATCAATACGTCCTCGGTTCCGAAGTTTTGGCCGGCGTCGGCGATATCCTCAATGCATATGGTCTGTATGCGGGTACGTATGACCCATTTTCCTATGATCCCGTCGAGGACTGCATCGTGGATTTTTTGACCAAGGGCGAAGCCGTGACGGCGCTCGAATACCTGCGGGAACTCTATACCGCGGGCGCGCTCAAAATAAATTTCGATTACAACGGTCAAATTGCGCAGGACTTTAATAACGGCGTCTGCGCTTCTCGATACGGATACAACTTGCAAGGCGAAAGCTACAACCAACTTTGGATGTTGAATCCCTCCTATCCCCAGATTCCCCAATCCTTAACGCGGGGCTACATCATGACCAAAGGTACGCCAGAACCCAAAGAAACCGTAAACTTCCTTGTCAACATGCTGTTTGGCTCCGAACAAAATTATCTGGATTGCTCGCTGGGCCTGTCCGACAACTATGTTCTCAACAGCGACGGCTCGATCACAATGAAATTAAAAGTCAACGAAGACGGCTTACCGATAAATTTCGGAATGCCAAACTTGGTCGGTACACTCCCTGGTGTGCCGTATTCAGAGCATAAAGTAAAATACGAGTACAGCGGCACTGCGAACCCCCAATACGCAGAAATTTTCGAGAATTCCAATCAAAGCAACGCAGTCGTTGACGACGCAGTATTGAAAGGGCTTGTGCGCAAAGTTCCGGCTGCTTACAGCCAAATCCACATCTCGAAATTTTATGTAAATAAATCCGATATCGAATCCCTTTATCTCACCTGCATTCAAGACGCCATCACCGCTACCGACTGGACGGTGCAGCAGATTATAGACGAATACAAGGCCAAAATGCTAAACATGGGCGGCAACCAAATGCTCGACGAGATGAACGCTGCCATCGGCAAAAAAACAGCTTATTATTACGGGTAATGATATAACAATTGCGGCTCGGAGGATAAAAAATGAATGACATTTTGCTGTTGATATTATCCCTTTCTCTTTCCGGCACGGTGATCGCGGGGCTTTGCTTCGCGGTCAAGGCGATCTGGAAGAAAAAGCTCTCGAAATCGGTTCTTTATTATCTGTGGCTGATCGCACTGGTGCGGTTGGTACTGCCGTTCTCTTTTGAGGGCGCATTGCTGAACCGAATTTATGAGGGAGATCTGAAAGAACCTGCTTCTGCGGTCTCTTCCTACGAACCTGTTTCGGCGGTCGCTTCGCAACAAACAACTTTTTCGGTTTCGGCAGAGTCCAAAACAAATCCGGTGCAAATTACCGAGACCGTCTCTGTCCCTGAGATTGTTACAGCCAATGCCCCTACGGTTGCCTCAGTTATGACGCCTATAATGACGGAAACGAATGCAACCACGGCGAAACCATTTGATTTCGCAACGTTGACATTATGGATTTGGTTAACGGGATTTGCAATATTCTGCACATTCACGCTGACGAGTTACGGTATGTTTACCGCAAAATTGAAAAAGGCCAATCAACCGGCAGATGAAACTGTGCTTGAAATCGGAAAGCAGCTTGAATGTAAAATAAAGATTTACCGAAATCCCTTTGCGAAAACACCCATGCTGATCGGATTATTACAGCCGACTATCATTTTACCCGATGTTCAATATACAAATGATGAAATAAAAGGTGCGTTGATTCATGAGCTGACGCACAAAACCCGCCATGACCTGCTGTACAAATGGTTTGTGTTGTTTGTCAATGCAGTGCACTGGTTCAACCCCGTCGTTTGGCTCGTTCGCCGCGAAGTCAGCCGTGCCTGCGAACTCTCCTGCTATGAGGCCGTCATTATGAATTTGCAAGCT
>CAZTDA010000511.1:0-1935 GCA_964612155.1 uncultured Eubacteriales bacterium
ATGGGCTTTGATGCAGTGTTTGAAGTCAGTGCCGCCGCCGAGATCATCTCGGATTTTACGCGTGAATACATGGCACGCCCCGATATTAAGAAACCTGTCATTTCAGGCGCATGCCCCGCGATTGTGCGTTTGATCCAAACCCGTTTTCATCATTTATGTGATAACATATTGCCGCTTGTTGCCCCGGTCGAACTGGCTGCCATGATGGCGCGCCGACATGCCGCCGAAAAGACCGGCCTTTCGCAGGATGAGATCGGTGTATTCTTTATCTCCCCCTGCCCGGCCAAGGTGACAGAGGCGATTTTACATCCGAACACCAAAGAGCAACTGATCAACGGTGCGTTTTCAATGAGCGAAATCTACATCAAGCTCGTCGGCGCGATGAACCAGATTAAAAGCCCCGAACCGCTGATGAAAAGCGGTATCCTCGGCGTTTCGTGGGCCATCAGCGGCGGCGAATCGGGCGGTTTGTTAAACGACAAGTACTTAGCCGCAGACGGCATCGAAAATGCGATTAAAATATTAGAGCAAGTCGAGGACGACAAGTTGATCGGCGTCGATTTTATCGAATTAAACGCTTGCACCTCCGGCTGTGTCGGCGGCTGTATGACCGTTGAAAACCCGTTTATTGCCAAATCCCGGCTCAAATCGCTGCGGCGTTATATGCCGGTTTCGCAAAACAAAGGCACGGATCTTCCCGCTCCTCTCTCACCCGCCGGCGGAAAACACCTGGCAAAGCCAAGCGTAAAACTGAGTGATAACCTCAACGAATCCATGAAGATGATGCTTGAGATTGAGCGCTTGACCGAGCTGTTGCCCGGTCTTGACTGCGGGGCGTGCGGTGCCCCAACCTGCGCGGCACTGGCCGAGGATGTGGTGCGCGGCAAGTCCTCGTTGAGTTTATGCGTCTATTTAATGCGCGAAAAGCTGCGTCACATCCGTAAAAACCTGTCACCGGAGCAACTGGCGCTGTATTATGACACCGAAAAATCCTATGAGGAGCTGAGCCGCGATGACGATTAAACTGACCACATCCGAATACGCAAAATCACTCGGACTTGAAATTATCTGCGCCGGAGAAGAGCGCACCATTTCGGGTTGCTATATCGGCGATCTGCTAAGCTGGGTCATGGGCCGGGCGAGCGCGGATCAAGTGTGGCTGACGGTGATGTCCAATGTCAATGTCGCCGCCGTGGCATCGATGACCGATGTGGCCTGTGTGGTGTTATGTGATAACGCCAAAGCCGATCCCGAACTGATTGAGCGCGCACAAAAGTTGGGGCTCCCGCTGTATAAAACCGAAAAATCCGCTTATGACATTGCGGTATTAACCCACGAATTATTATCGTAACATGAACTACGACCTTCACATCCACTCCTGCCTCTCGCCTTGCGGCGACGAGGATATGACTCCGAACAACATCGTCAACATGGCGGCGCTGTGCGGTCTGGATGTGATTGCGTTGTGTGATCATAACACCTGCGGAAACTGTGCCGCGACGATTGCGGTTGCGGCTCAAAACTACCCGAAAATGACCGTCCTTCCCGGTATGGAGCTTGAGACCGCCGAGGAGGTTCATGTGTTGTGCCTTTTTTCGGATTTAGCGGATGCGCTTGCGTTCGAGCAGGTTGTAAAAGCGGCACGCAGTCCCATTCTAAATCGCCCGGATATTTACGGGGAACAGGTTTTACGAAACGAACAGGATATGATTATCGGATACGAGCCGCAGTTGTTGATCACCGCTACCTCTATTTCGATTGACCGTGTCCCTGCGTTGGTTCAAAAATTGAACGGCGTTGCGATTTTGGCGCATGTTGATCGGGACAGCAACTCGGTAATTTCGAACCTTGGATTTATAACGCCGGAGATGGGATTTCGCACCATTGAGCTTTCCAAAAAACTTTTTGGTCAAAAAAGAGCGGAATTCCTTGAAA
>CAZTDA010000512.1:0-1923 GCA_964612155.1 uncultured Eubacteriales bacterium
CATGTTGATCTGCCCCAAATGCGGCGTCGCGACCAGAGTCGGACACAGTGTCGACAAAAACGGCAACAAGGTCCGCGTGTGCCGGCAGCCCAAATGCGGCAATATGTTTTAAGGGGTACGAAAACTATGTCAAGATTAAAAGATAAGTACACCAATGAAGTTGCCGGCGAACTGATGAAGAAGTTCAACTATAAGAGCGTCATGCAGATTCCTAAAATGGAAAAGGTCGTTGTCAACGTCGCCTCCGGCGATTGCAAAGACAACTCCAAAGTGCTTGACGCCATTCTCGGCGACCTCGGCGTAATCACCGGCCAAAAAGGCGTTGCCTGTTTGGCAAAGAAATCGGTTGCGAACTTTAAGGTCCGCCAGGGAAACGTTATCGGCGCAAAGGTCACTCTGCGCGGCGAACGGATGTATGACTTCATCGACCGGTTTTTCAACGCAGCGCTTCCGCGCGTGCGTGACTTCAGAGGCATCAGCCCCAACTCGTTTGACGGCCGCGGCAACTATTCCGTCGGCGTCAAAGAGCAGCTGATCTTCCCCGAGATCGAATTTGATAAAATTGACGCGGTACGCGGCATGGATATCTGTTTCGTGACCACCGCCAAGACAGACGAAGAAGCCCGTGAACTGCTTGCAGCACTCGGCGCTCCGTTTGCGAGATAAAGCAAGGAGGAAAGATCGTGGCAAAAACATCTTTAAAGGTCCGTCAGTCCAGACCTGCCAAGTTCAGTACGCGCGAGTACACCCGCTGCATGATCTGCGGCAGGCCCCACGCTTATCTCAGTAAATTCGGCGTCTGCCGTATCTGCTTCCGCAATCTGGCGTATAAAGGTCAGATTCCGGGCGTCAAAAAAGCCAGTTGGTAAGTAGAAGGAGGAGAAACCATGCAGGTTACAGACAGCATCGCCGACATGCTCACCAGAATCCGGAATGCAAGTTCGGCAAAACATGCAAGCGTTGACATCCCCGCTTCCAACATGAAGGCAAGCATCGCAAAAATCCTTCTTGAAGAGGGTTATATCAACGCATTCGAAACAATCGAAGACGGCGTCCAGGGTCTTATCCGTGTGACGTTGAAATACGGTTCGGGCAAGGTCAAGACCGCTGCGCTGACCGGACTTCGCCGCGTCTCTAAACCCGGTCTGCGCATTTATGCCAGCTGCGAGGAGATGCCCAAGGTCATGAAAGGCCTCGGAATTGCGATCGTCTCGACTTCAAAAGGCGTTATGACCGATAAAGAGGCACGCAAACAAAATGTCGGCGGCGAAGTGCTTGCCTACATTTGGTAAGCGTAGGAAAGGAATATAATCATGTCACGAATTGGTAGAAAACCGATCGTTGTCCCCGCCGGTGCAAAAGTTGTCATTGACGGCAGTAAAGTCACCGTGGAAGGCGCGAAGGGAACGTTGACAAAGACATTCAGCCCGCTGATCACGATTAAGCTTGAAGATGGCCAGATCGTTCTTGATCGCGCCAACGATGAAAAAGAAGCCCGCGCGCTGCACGGCTTGACCCGCGCGCTGATCTTTAACATGATCGAAGGCGTCACCAACGGGTATACAAAAGAACTCGAAGTCATCGGCGTAGGATACCGTGCGACGATGCAGGGCAAAGATTTGCTCATGAACCTCGGATATTCGCATCCGATTCTGTATAAAGCGGTTGACGGCATCACCCTGTCAATCACCGGCGCACAGCAGAACCATATTCTCGTCACCGGTGCCGATAAGGAAGTTGTCGGACAGTGCGCGGCGGAAATCCGCGAAAAGCGTTTGCCTGATCATTACAATGTGAGTAAAGGCATCCGTTATCTGGGCGAAAAGGTCCGTCATAAGGAAGGCAAGGCCGGTAAGAAGTAAATTTCCGGTCACTGAACAAGGCAAACGCAGCCGGTTTAAAGTGTTCATTCGCTACCGGCTG
>CAZTDA010000513.1:0-1917 GCA_964612155.1 uncultured Eubacteriales bacterium
AGATAAGAACAGTTTTCGCGCTTGGCAAGGTCGATCAGCGCGTTCAGGCAGGCGGTTGCACAACCCTGTTTGCGGTGTTCGGGACAGGTAAAAACGTTTAAGATTGTCCCGATTTTTCCGGTCGGCCAAGAGGTGTTGGCGGGCTTTTCGGAGGTGGCCAGATAAGCCGTGGAGGCGATTTGACCGTCAATTTCGGAAATCGCAGCGAAAAAGTCAGTGTTCAAGTGGCGCCTGATGTAGGGAGTGAGGTTGGCGGTCAGAGACGCTTTTTCCCCCGAGGTGAAGGTCTGACCTTCGGAGGTGAAGTAGTCAAAACGCAGTTTGATTAAGAGTTCAAGATCGTTTTGGTCGGCCATTCGGATGTTCATGAGGTTTTCCTTTCTTGCGAGAGGGCAGAGATGAGGGGGCAGAAGGCAGAACAGGATTTGGGAGTTCGTATAATTTCTATAGTTCCCTCACCGGAAGAGAGGAAGACCACCCCGCCCTTCGGGCACCCCCAAGGCGTCGCAAACGACGCCATGAAGAGGGGAATATTTAATTCGTCACTTCGCGAGGGATGTATGTCTATTATAACATCTTCGTTATTAACAGTATCACTATTTTCTGCCGCTTGCAGCGAAAGTGATTCCTGCGGAGAAGTCCCAGAGCTTCTCTCCCGATTGAAATTTTTCGATGCGTTGATCGTATTTGCGATTGATGAGCGCTAGCAGCGTTTCAAATTCGGTACCGGCCAATGCAGTGGGAGCCATGAATTTGGCTTTTTGCACGCTGCAAAGTTCGCAATAACGGTTTTCGTTGATCTGTTCCAACGCGGTAGAATCGCTGACATGGCTGCTGTCGGGGTTATAAGATGCGACCGCGAGGACATCCAGTTTGATCTCTTTCAATCCGGCTTTTTCAAGTTGAACTGGGTAGTCGCACAGGGCGAGGGGGTATTTTTTGATGTCGCTCAGCTTGTTTTTTTCGGCTTCTGCCCATAGCTTGTCAAAAAGCGCCTTTTCCCCGTCTGCGTTTTCGGGCTTCCACATCTCGGAGTTGATTCCGCCGCCGAGGATGTTGAGGACGGTCAGCGTTCCGCCCGGTTTTAAGGCCCTTTTCTGCTCACTGATAAATAAACTCGGTTCGCAGAAATCGATAACCGTATAGGAGTAGCACAGATCAAAAGTGTTGTCGGGAAAGGGCAGCGCGGTGGCATCGCCGTTGATAAAGGTAGAATCGATGCCAAGTTCGGCGGATTTTTTCTTGGCGTATTCGATATGTCCGCTGTCGAGGTCAATTCCCGTGACCTTTGTGTTCGGCAGATAGGTTTTGATGCGGTGACAGAAGATGCCGCTTCCGCAGCCTACTTCCAATACGTTCATGCCGTCTTGAACGCCGATGAGATTCAGCCACAAATCTTTATTGCCGTCATGAAACCGAAGCGCGCGGGAACGATAGAGTTCTTCGGTGTACTGCACATAGGTAGACCAGTAATTGTTCATTTTAATTAAACCTCCGCAGGTCGGATGAGACGCCGAAAGAATCGACATCACTTCTTTAAATCCCGATAGACGAAAAAGTGCACCGTCTCGAAAATCGAACGGAACTCCGGTATCGGGCAGATATCCTCAAGCGTCCAGCCGCAGACGCGGAGATTTGATTATACAAAGGATTATTTATCCTGTCAAGCCATCAAGCATAAAAATTAGGGTATTATTTTGCTTTTGGTACGGGCATGAGAAAACCGCTGTACATGAAGAGCAGAGAGAACGCCGCGCCCATGACGGCGGTGTAGCCGGTTTTGTAAAACACATAGCCCCAGAGGGTGAAATGCGTGACGCCGAAAACCCAAAGGCCGAGGCAAGTGAGGCCGTAAAGCACCGGGATCATGCCGATGCAGAGCAGCCATCCGTAGCGGGCGGGCTTTTTAAACCCATG
>CAZTDA010000514.1:0-1916 GCA_964612155.1 uncultured Eubacteriales bacterium
ATTTTACTTTTTCGTTACTTAAATGTAACGTTTGGGGGATTTTAAGATGAGTAAAAAACTGGCGTTTTACATATTAAAAAGGGTTTTTCTTTCGATATTAACGATTTTTTTAGTGGTTTTAATCACTTTTTTCGTGATGCACGCAATTCCCGGCGGTCCGTTTTTGAGTGAAAAATCTCCGAGCCCGGAGGTTACCAAGGCACTTCAGGCGAAATATGGCCTTGATAAACCCGTGATGGAACAGTTTTGGACTTATTTAAAGGGTGTTGTCAAGTTTGACTTTGGCCCATCGATCAAGCAGCGTGGTCGCAGCGTGACCAGTATTATTATGGAGGGTTTTGCAGTAAGCGCAAAACTCGGTTTGATTGCAAGCGTGCTTGCCATCATTATAGGCCTTGTGTTAGGATCGCTTGCAGCGGTATTTCACAACAAAGCAATTGATAAGATCACTATGGTGTTATCCACTACGTTTGTCGCAATGCCATCGTTTATTATAGCGACGTTTTTTTTATTGATATTCTGTGTGAAACTGAATCTTTTGCCGGCTAACGGCTCATCGGCAGGCGGATTGATTTTACCGATCATAGCGCTCTCGCTGTATCCGATGGCCTATATCATCCGATTGACCCGTTCAAGTATGCTTGATGTGTTGGGGCAGGATTATATCCGAACCGCCCGTGCGAAAGGTGTTCGCCCCAACAAGGTCTTGTTTAAACACGCGCTTCGCAATGCCGTTACACCGGTAATTACCTATGCAGGTCCGATGATCGCATTTATCGTCACGGGCAGTTTGGTGGTAGAAAAGATCTTTGCCGTTCCCGGGCTCGGCAAGTATTTTGTATCAAGCATATTTAATCGCGATTATACCTTGATTATGGGGACGACAATTTTTCTTGCCACACTTGTTATTGTGATGATGCTGATATCCGATATTTTATATAAAGTATTTGATCCGCGTGTTGAATTGTCATAAGGAAGGAGGAGAAAACGATGAACGAAGATTCAAAGATGCCCAAAAAGAATCCGTTGAGTATGCAGTTGGATCTGACCAAATTTGCACCTGCAACAGATGAAGAAAAACTCCAACAGATTAAAATGCGCGAACGGACAACTTATTTTAAAGACGGTATGCGCCGCCTTTGGAAAAATAAGATTGCCATGACATGCTTTTTTATTATCGTTTTGATCTTACTCATTGTCGTTTTTGTTGCGATGTTTTATCCTTATTCTTATGAACAGCAGCTGGGTCTTTCTCAAGGACAGAGCGTTGATTCATCCTATCTCAACTTAAAACCGTTTGAATACGGCGCGACCGAACAGGCAAAGATTGATGCCGGTGAAAAAGTATTTCCGCATATTTTCGGAACGGACTCTGCCGGCAGAGATTATGCCATTCGCGTGGTCTACGGTGCAAGGGTCTCGCTGTTGGTTGGCTTTTTTGCAAGTATTATCGTCTTGATCATCGGTGTGACCTACGGTTCTATTGCGGGTTATTTTGGCGGTCGAGTGGATTTATACATGATGCGCATCGTCGACATCATCTATTCCCTGCCCGATCTGCTGATGATTATTCTGCTCTCGGTGGTTTTAAAACAGGTGCTCGGACCGATGCTTGAGGGCACATGGATCTCAAAACTGGGAACCGGCATGATCAGTATTTTTATCGTATTTGCGCTGCTTTATTGGGTCAGTATGGCGCGGTTGATTCGCGGTCAGATTCTTTCGATTAAGCAGGAGGAATACGTTCTTACGGCTAAATCCATCGGCGCAAGCTCCTTCCGGATCATCCGCAAGCACATCCTGCCCAACTGTATCAGTATCATCATTATCACAACGGCACTTCAGATTCCGTCGGCGATTTTCACCGAGAGCTTTTTGAGCTTTTTGGGACTCGGCGTCTCGATCCCGATGCCGAG
>CAZTDA010000515.1:0-1911 GCA_964612155.1 uncultured Eubacteriales bacterium
GTACCTTATTGAAAACGCAAACCGCTTTTCTTTCCCAATATGATAGAGGATTATTTGGTGGAAAGCGGTGCTGTGACAAATTACAGTACTGAGTCGGAATTAAAAACCGAAATCCCTCCGACAAAATTTTGTTATTCTTGCGGCAGCAAATTACCCGAGGACAGTAAGTTTTGTGACCAATGTGGGGAGTTGCAAGATGAGGAAGAGGAAAAGACATCGATGTGAAGTTCGGCTCGCTCCGAATGGATTTGCAAAATTCGATGTTTTCAAGTCACCGGTGTCACTGAGGGGTTGCATTTTCCGATTTTCGGTGATATACTATGGCAAATTAAATATTTTGAAAGGCATTGACGGGGAAGAGTAGGCGTTTTTGTTTCGCAGGCAATCATTATGATTGTCATCAGAGAGAAGGCGGTTGGTGCGAGTCCTTCGCAAAACGAGCGCAGAAAGTAGCCCCCGAGCTGTGAACCGAACGAAAGATCAATTCAGATTGATTTCCAAGTAGGCCTCAACGAAGACCCCGAACGTTATATCGGGGGCGATATCGGATAGGGTTTTTATCCCGTATCGGCGGAGTGCGGAAAGTTTACTTTCCGAATTCAGGTGGTACCACGAACTGATCAATGTTCGCCCTGAGGCTATTTGCCTCGGGGTGTTTTATTTTTACAGTATTATTTCGGAGGGAATGGACTATGGAGAAAAATTACGATTTTACCGCAACGGAAAAACAGATGCAGGACTTTTGGGCGAAAGAACAGATTTACCGCTTTGACCCGGACGCCGGGGGTGACCTCTATTCCATCGATACACCGCCGCCTACCGTCAGCGGGAGTTTGCACATCGGGCATATCTTTTCGTATGCGCAAGCCGAGATGATCGCGCGGTTTCGGCGCATGCAGGGGTATAACGTCTTTTACCCGTTCGGGTTCGACGACAACGGCCTGCCGACCGAACGGCTGGTGGAGCGTGACGAGGGGATTGTCGCCAAGGACTTGCCGCGCAGCGAATTCATTGAGAAGTGTTTGGGTACGACCGAAAAATACGAGCGGGAATTCCGGGAATTATGGCAGTCGCTCGGGTTTTCGGCGGACTGGAATTTACAATATACAACGATCAGCCCCGAGGTGCGCAAAATTTCGCAGTCGCTGTTTTTGGAATTGGTTAGAATGGGCAAGGCATATTGCAAAGAATCGCCGGTGCTTTGGTGTACAGAGTGCAAGACCTCGATCGCGCAGGCCGAACTCGACACCAAAGACATCGATTCAAGCTTCAATTATCTGCCGTTTGTCTGCGACGATGAAGTGATTGAAGTGGCGACGACTCGCCCGGAACTGCTCTACGGCTGCGTCTGTTTGTTCGTGAATCCGGAGGATAAACGCTACGCCCGCTTTGTCGGCAAGAAAGTCAAAGTGCCGCTTTATAATTTCGAGATTCCGGTGATGACTGATGAAAAAGTCGGCATCGACAAGGGCACGGGCGCGGTGATGTGCGCCACCTTCGGGGACAGCACCGACGCAGAATGGGCGCGGCAATATAATCTGCCCTACCGCAAAGTGATTGCGCCTGACGGGTTGATCGAACAGAGCGTGCCGTTCATCGGCGGCTTGAAGATCAAAGCCGCCCGGAAAGAGATCATCTGTCTGCTCGGTGAAAAGGGGTTATTGCTCAAATCCGAGGAACTCACCCACACGGTCGCTGTGCATGAGCGCTGCGGCACCGAGACCGAGATTTTGCCTTCCCGGCAGTGGTATATCGATGTGTTAACGGAAAAGGAGCGGTTTTTAAAGGCCGCCGACGAGTTAAATTGGTATCCCGCGTCGATGAAGGGACGCTATGTCGACTGGGTTTCGAATCTAAAATGGGACTGGTGCATCTCGCGGCAGCGCTATTTCGGCATCCCGTTCCCGGTCT
>CAZTDA010000516.1:0-1910 GCA_964612155.1 uncultured Eubacteriales bacterium
TGGGATATGCAGCCGCAGAGGGCAAGCCGCATCAACCCGATCTTTCAAAAGTGCGGTTTTTGAAGTGATACGGCATAAATGACAATGAGGAACATTTAAAAATTAAAACGGAGGATTGGTTATGAAGTTGAACTGGGTTACCATCCGGGTACGGGACTTGGAAAAGAGCGTGAAGTTTTATACAGAAGCACTCGGTATGGAAATCGCGGCGCAATTCGGCAGCCCCGATCATCAAATCGTGATGCTCGGAGAAAAAGACCAGCCGAAAGTCGAATTGATTTTTGAACCGGGAAAGACTTATGGAAATCTCGGCGAAGGGGTATCGATCGGGTTGGAAATCGACGGGCTGGATGAGTTGGTCGGCAGTTTAAAGGCGAAGGGCTATCCGGTGGCCGGGCCGATTGCGCCGAATCCGAGTGTGCGGTTCTTTTTCGTCCCCGATCCCAACGGCTATTCCATCCAGTTGGTCGAGCAAAAATAAGCCACCGCAGGGGCGGTTATTAAGGTGTATGGGCGATCTTTGATCGCCCGTCGTACGCGAGCGAAATCATGACTTAAAAAGAAATGTGCCTACTTTCCGAAAGAAAAGGAGGCACGTTTATTTTGATTATGTTATATACTTTTTATAACGATGTAAAGAACATATATCCGCCGCCGATGATCATCAGCGCACCGACAATGATCATGCCGATCAGGACCGCTTTTCTGGAATGATCTCCTTTGACGTTAAACATGTCGGGCTTTTCGCGGCTGTATTGAATCTGTATCTGCCGACCCTCGGGGTATTTTTTTACGCTTGATCCTTTTTGCTCGGAGGCCTGAATCAGGGTACCGTCCGACAGGTGATATTCGACCGCCATGGTATACATCAGCTGACGACCCGGAATGTTATCTTGGGTTTCGTTGCGGTATTCATAATAGGTTTTCACTGTGGCGGTGGTCTCCACAGGATCTTTGAATAAGCGTTTTTCTCTTTTATTCAACAATATCCCCAGCACCATGATCGCCAGACCGATGAGCGCAAAGATTACAGCGTCTTGCATAGTAACTCCTTAATGAAAATTGTTTTAATTTTAAGATGGATACCTTTATTCGTATTCTACCGTCATTTCGGTTAATGTGCCGTTATTGAAATCCATTAAATAGATCGCTCCCGTACTTTTTCTCACATAAAACCGTGCGATGGTGCCCTCAGAATCCGCATCGGGGTTATCTGTTGCATCGGTATAAAGCCGCAGGGAATAAAAGGCCTCGTCAGTGTCCTCTTCGTCCTCGTTGACATTGATATAAAAAGTGCCGTCTTCAGTTACTTTTAACATATCGTCGCCGATGTATTCGCAGGAATATCCTTCGTCAACATAGGTATTCTCGATGACCGCAATGGCGTCGAGAACCGGTTGGGGTGTTTCGGTCGAATTTTGCTGGGAATCCAGCGGCGGCATGGCGGATTCGCTGATATCGGTATTTTCTTCAGGGGATTCCGGCGAAAAAATACATCCGGTAAACATGGTTATCAACAATACGCAGAGCAAACACGCGAGTATCTTTTTCATGGTAGCTATCTCCTTCAAATTTTTGATTGAATGGGTTGGATAATATAGGCGGCAGACTGCACAAAATACTGCTAAAAGATTATAACATACTCTCTATTTTAAAATCCATAGTTCGGTTAAAATAAAAGCAAAACCCTCCCGCAAATCATTTCACGGGAGGGCTATTGAAAGGGCATATCGCCCTGACTTTGACGCTTATGCGCCTTGCAACAAGTCAATCATTTGCTGTGTCAGGGTTCCGATTTCGGTGCACAGGGCGATGCGGTTTTGTTGAATGGTAATTACTTGATTCAAGGTCGAGACCATGCTGTCATAGTTTTTGTCTTTGCGGAAATCCCGATAACTCGCCATCAGGGT
>CAZTDA010000517.1:0-1907 GCA_964612155.1 uncultured Eubacteriales bacterium
ACGGCGATTTTGTCAAGGAAAAATTATACTTACTTGCTTCTCACTGATACGGTCTGTACAGCACAAAATCCTGCAACTCGCGCGAAAAACCCGCTTTTTTCAACAGTTCATCAGCGTCTTTGGGGTATTCCTTGACCACGATGCGGCGCTGTTCGGCAAAAATCCGCCGTCCTGCATAATCGCGCACAAACGCGGAGAGCACCTCGCCCAAGTTCTTCGGCTCGAACACCCGCAGGGTCTTGCCCTGCCGCTCGAAAACCGCAATCACAACACCAGACTTTAACGCCACCGCCGAGCCAGCGATATTGGTAAACGCCCGGTTTTCTTGGTGCGGCAAGCATTTTCCCCACGGCTGCACCGGGTCCGCGGCATTCAGCCAAATCAAATCTTGACGCGGATTTTGCAACGCCAAAATCGTGCCCGCATAGTCGTTTTCGCGGATGAACTGGATGCCCGAAAGCCCCTCTACAAAATAACCGCGCCTTGCTCTGCCGGTGTATTCCCAAATGCGCAGCGCCTCAAGCGCCTCGCTCCACGACAAGCCCTGCACCGTCTCGCGGCAAATAATCACCGCTCGGTCGAAATTGTAATTGAGCAGTTGTTCTACTGTCGGTACCTTGATCGGGCGGATGACTTCCCAACGCCCGGTCAGCACTTGCACGCGCGCGTTGACCCGCTGCCGTAACGTACCCTTTTCAATTTTACCGCGCTCCAACCATTGGCGCACCGGAATAAAGCTGTCGGCGGTCACAAGCCCCTTTTCGGCTAACCGCATCAACGGCTCGGCGGGTGAACCGCTGACAAGACTCGAAAACCGCTGCATAAAGCTCGCGCCATGTTTTAACAGCGCCTGATAAATTGCTTTTTCGTCTTCATCTAAATTCTCGGGGACTGCGGCCTCGGCCTCCCAGTCGATATCGGCGGTGCACCCGAAGCGTAAGCTGCCGTCGGGCGAGAGCTGCCAGAAAAACGACCCGCCGCTTAAAAGGGTGTCCAACACCTGTGGGCTGTATCTGCCCACCCGCGCCGGAAGCAAGACGCTCTCCCACGCCTCGGCGGGGTGCGACTGTCTGCTCATCAGCTTCAAAGCCGTCTCTAACTGTTCGGCGGGCGGTGCGGAAATCGCCATCCGGTCGCATAGCAGGGCGGCATACCGTTCCGGCGGTTGGGTGGTCACTTGTCTGCGGCGGTCTTTAATCGTCTCGTTTCGGGCACGCTCATAGAGTTCCGCGTGATAATAGACGCCGTCTTGTTCGACAATCTGTGCGTTTTCGCACAGCGCTTTTAAAATATCTTGTGCTTCTTTGTCAGTCCATAAATAACGCTCGGCAATTTGCTCCGCCGACATCGCTCCTCGATAACGCAGTAATCTCCGCACGAGTTTCGAGCGCGCTTGCATGTCCTTGTTTTCGAGTGCGTTACTATAGTCCTGTTCCTGTTCGGCGGCAATCCAAAGCCCCGGCTCGATGTATTTTGCGCGGTCGTCGGCTGCCAATGCCACCAACCACTCGACCGGAACGCTTAACTCTCCCGCAATCAAGTCGCCTTCAATCATCAATAATGAATGTAATTGTTCGGCATTCTCCGGCATTCTTGCGCGTTCCGAGACGCGTTTTAGTTGCTGCTGTTCGGGTCTGATTGCCCGCACACCCCGCAGCGCTTTATCGGTTGCCCGATGGATGTTTTGCGGTGTCGGGGAATAATCGTACATCATCGACGCCTCGGTTTTGCGGCGCAGCGGCAGCGACATCGGCGACGGCGAACTGCGCTCGATTTCGCGCACGGTGATATCACCCGACTTGATCCCGTTTAAAATCACCTCGACACCCGCTAAATCCCAATAGTCCTCTAAACACTCGCGCATCGTCTCGCGGATGATCGGGTGTTTTTGCTGTTCGACCAGCGAC
>CAZTDA010000518.1:0-1899 GCA_964612155.1 uncultured Eubacteriales bacterium
GAAGCGGTCGGCGACTACGCTGCGGTTGCAGCCGCTAAATACGGACAAGAACAAACTAAGTGAACAGTTAGCAGTTAAAAGTGTACAGTGACATGTCCGTAGGATTTAATTTGAACTGTCACTTTTCACTCTTAACTGTCAACTGTTAACTCACAAGAAAGGATATGCACCCATGAAAACCGCTTTGATCACCGGCGCAAGCTCCGGCCTCGGCTCCGAACTTGCCAAACAGCTCTCCGAAAAGGGTTGGCGCACTGTTTTGGTTGCCCGCAGAGTTGATCGGCTTCAAGAGCTTGCCAAAACCCTGCCCGGCGAATCCCGCGTGATTCCCGCCGACCTCGGCACCTTCGAGGGCTGCGAGGCGCTCTTTGACGCGGTCGCCGACGAGGATATCGATCTGCTGGTCAATAACGCCGGATTCGGGCTGTTCGGCGAATTCACCGAGACCCCACTGGAGCGTGAATTGGAGATGGTTGACCTCAACTGTAAATCGCTGCACACGCTGATGAAGCTGTTTTTAAGCCGGATGACAGCAAAAAACTCCGGTACGATTTTAAATGTCGCCAGCGCTGCCTCGTATCTGATCGGCCCGCTGATGGCGACCTATTACGCCACCAAGGCCTATGTTTATAAACTCTCGCTCTCGGTCGACGGCGAGTTGCGCCGATCGGGCAGCAAAGTGCGCGTATTGGCCCTGTGTCCCGGCCCGTTTGACACCGAATTCAACGCCGTCGCGGGCGTTTCGTTCGGCATCAAAGGCAAGAGCGTCGAATCGATTGCCCGCACCGCCATAAAAGGCATCGAGCGCGGCAAATCCCCGATCAACCCCGGGTTCTTTGTCAAAGCCGGGCGTTTTGGCGCACGCATCGCACCTGATCGCCTGATCGCCGACGCCTGTTATAACGCACAAAAGAGCAAGTCGGGCAAATAAAAAAGCCGGAGTTCAATTCTCCGGC
This sequence comes from uncultured Eubacteriales bacterium, assembly GCA_964612155.1. GTDB lineage: Bacteria > Bacillota > Clostridia > Oscillospirales > JAKOTC01 > DAOPZJ01. Next base: position 957 of record CAZTDA010000518.1, read on the forward strand.
AAAATACCGAACGGATAAAATGCCATCGCCGAAGGCGAGCCCTCGAACCCGAATTTTTCATAGAGCGGTCTACCCTCGTCCGACGCATGAAGCAGTATGCGCTGGCATTCCCGCGCCTTTGCTTCTTCTACCAAGTGCGAAAGAAGTTCCGACGCAATCCCTTGCCGGCGAAGCTCAGGCAGCACATACAAACCCCCGATATAGGCGGTCTTGCCGCTCGGACACCAGTCGTTCGGCGGCAGCGAAAAGAAGTTGACAAACCCCATGCCGACAATCCGCTCCGAAAAAACAGCCGTCCAAACGACGGCCGTATCTTTGGAAATCCCATCAAAGAGGAATTGCTTGGTGTTTTCTTGAATCAACCGTTTTTGGCCATCGGAAAGCGGATGTTCTTCTTCAGTCATCTTGATGCGCAGCGCCGCAAGCATGTGGAGATCGGACATCGCCGCTTGTGAATAAGTGACGGATATCATATCAATAGTTAAAAATTCCGTTTACAGTCTCGTCGTTTGCTACCCAGTCACGCTGCACATCGACAATGGAATAGTCCTCGGGCGTGTTACGCACAATTACGGTCTTGATACCCGCGTTGATAATCAACCGCTTGCACATGGTACAGGGCATCGTCCCGGACATCAGGTCGCCGCTCTCGGAGTCCCTGCAAACCAAATACAGCGTCGAATCGAGCATCTCATAACGCGGCGCGGAAATGATGGCGTTGGCCTCGGCATGAACCGAACGGCAGATCTCATAATGTTCCCCACGCGGAATGTTCAACTTTTTGCGGATGCAGTAATTCAAATCCGAGCAGTTGGCACGGCCTCTGGGCGCGCCGTTATACCCGGTCGAGACCATCTCGTCGTTTTTGACGATGACAGCGCCGAAATTGCGGCGCAGGCAGGTTGACCGCTCCAACACGGTCTGGGCAATATCCAAATAGTAA
>CAZTDA010000519.1:0-1893 GCA_964612155.1 uncultured Eubacteriales bacterium
TATACCATCGTCATAGGGAACCCTCTCGGCGAATTGCAAGGCACCGTCACTACAGGTATCATCAGCTCGCTTGAGCGCGAGATTGATCTGGACGGAACGACCTACACCGTTTTACAAACCAACGCAGCGGTCAACCCCGGTAACTCCGGCGGCGGTATGTTTGATTCCAACGGCGAGTTGATCGGCATCGTAATTGCTAAAACCTCCGAGACGGGCGTAGAGGGACTCGGTTTTGTCCTTCCGATCAACGAAGTGATTCCGGTCGCTCAAGAACTTGAGAAAAACGGCTATATCACGGGCAGACCCTATATCGGCCTTTATTCGGTTGACATCAACAGCTATCTTGCGGCGCGCATGAATAACCTTGAAAACATGGGCGTCTATGTACAAAATGTTGATCAAGGAAGCCCGGCAGCTCTTGCAGGCCTGCGCTTCGTTGATTTAATTAAAAAAATTGACGGTGTTGCAATCACCCAATCAAGCCAAGTCACAGAGATCATCCAAGCAAAAAAAGTGGGCGACAAGGTCGTCTTTGAAATCTACCGACAGGGCAATTATTCCGGGACTGGGGAGAATCTCACAATAACTGTCACAGTCGGCGAAAACAAAAGTTAAAAGCAACAATCACCGGAGGTACCACGAGTCCTCCGGTGATTGTTATTATAGTAACTGTTCCTGTGTTGGGGCAGTTATTATTTTTTTTCTTGACATTACACATTATGTTATGTTACAATACGTGTATATTGTTGAAAGGGGCAGCAGCATGAATACGATTTATCTATCAAGCAAAAAAGAGTTGGATATCTATATCAACCCTCAAAGGCAGGAATTGTTACGCCGCATGAAAATTTCGGGTATTCCGATAACGCCTAAGCAACTCGCCGATCAAATGGGAATTTCAGCGTCGGCGGTGCAATTTCATATCAAAAAGTTAATTGATCTCGGTATTATCGCGCTTCACCACACGGAGCACATCCACGGTATTTTAGCGAGTTTTTATGAGGTTTTGCCTAAAACAGTGTGTATTGGTTGTCAACTCCATGATACCAATGATGTGCAGCGTATCGCGTTTATGCAAAACGCTTTGAACTCCGTATTTTCCGGAATGACGGATTATTATAAGAATGACTACAAGCAAACAGATCCGAATATCCAGCACGGTGATTTTCTTTCCGGCATCGTTTATCTGGGAAACGATGATGCCAAGGAGTTATATCAAATGATCCGAACGTTTTTGGACGAGCATGAACAAAACAACCAAAAGAACTTACTACCATGGGAATATGCCTTGATTGCATATCCGATTACGGGTCAAGAAGATGCGTAGGATTTTTCTGCTTTTGACCTTTTTAAACAGCTTTTCCACGGGAATCATGATGCCAGTTCTTGCGCTTGCATTGATTTCGCATGGCGCTTCCTTAAACACAATTTCACTTCTGCTCGGAACTTACTCGCTCACCGCAATTATAACCGAATTTCCGAGCGGTGTTTTCGCCGATCTCAGAGGCAGAAAAACTTCGGCATTGTTTGCATATTCGTTTTCCGCAGTTTCGTTTTTGCTGATGCTGATTGCAAACATTCTTTGGGTTTTATTTGTCGCCATGTTCTTCGCCGGTTTGGGACGCGCTTTTGCCTCCGGAAGTGTCGACGCTTTGGCGATTGATGATGCGGTTTCAAACGATGTTGCCCTCGTAAAAGTGACAAGCCGCCTTTCGATTTTTGAAAGCGCGGGGCTTGCAGCGGGAGCGCTTGCCGGCGGATGCCTGTCCGGTATTATGCAGCGTTACACAGTTAATATTTTAGCATGCCTTATATTGAACATCGTCCTATTCATAATTCTCTTTTTCTTTGTAAGAGAAAGAGTTGTAAGCTTCTTCTCTATATCATCAGGTA
>CAZTDA010000520.1:0-1887 GCA_964612155.1 uncultured Eubacteriales bacterium
ATGAATATTGTTGGCCGAAAGCAGACCATTTTGATTTCACCCATACTAAAAACGATCTTCTGACCATCAAACAAATGGACATGACGACGGCAGTCGGACACGCAGGTGTCGGGTGGTGCCATCATGTGCAGATGCGGGGGTACGAAAACGCGCTGTACGATGTTATGGATGAAGACTATATGGGTGAATATCTGTCGCGAGTCAGGGAATTTTCGCTCGCATATTTTGAAACCCTGTTCAAACACGCGGACGGTCAAATCGACATCATCCGCGCGGATGAGGATTTGGGCGGTCAACAAGCAATGATGATTAGTCCCAACATGTGGCGAAAGTATTATAAACCCCTATGGAAAGAAATATTTGATATTTGCCACCAAAACAAGGCAAAGGTCTGGATGCATTCGTGCGGGTATTGCCGGGATGTGGTAACGGATTTTATTGAAATGGGCGTAGATATCCTCAACCCCGTACCTCCTTATGTAAAAAACAGCGACCCGCAGGATATGAAAAACACGTACGGCAAACAGTTGGCCTTTGACGGCGCGGTCGACCAGATCAACGTTTTAATCAGCGGCACCAAAGAGGATGTTCGCCGTGAGGTAAAATTGAGATTAAAACAAATGTCTCCCGGAGGTGGTTATTTAATCGGGCCGTCCCAGGTTTTAACCGGAGATGTTCCTTTTGAAAATGTCATCACGTTTTTTAACTGCTGCCTTGAGGGACTTTAATCTTTCTGTTTCAACTCGATAACGCCCACATTCCACGCCTCTATGGGCGGAATTCTGATTAATAATTCACCTTCATATACATTAGGCGTTAAAACAATATCCTGCTTTTCAGGACGAACCCAGACAACTTTGTCTCCGACCGGTTTGCGCAGCCGAACGGTAAGCTCAGGCGTATAATCGATGCTGTTGTTTAAAATAAAAACGCTGACCAACTTGCCTTCGCTGTCGGTTCGGGGGATTACATTGATCCGTGCGGCGGTCTCAACCCGAACGGGTAACTTTTCTTTGCATACCCAGTCGGCAGCCGCAATGATTTGGTGATGACGGGCGGTGTTTACGGTGGATTCCCAGAGGTTATAGCCGAAAACCGCAAGCCGTCCGCCTTGCGGCGTGGTTGTTATTAAGCTTGCGATGCCGTTTTCGTTGCCGTCGTTGGTGATATAGTTTCCGATTACTTCGGTACCCGGATTTTCACAGCAAAGAGCATGCATTCCGGTCAAGCCGGTGATCAGATATTGAATCCACTGACGGCCTCCATATTCACCGTTCAACGGGTGGTCGGTCAGTTTCTCCGCGCCGTTGACAATCGGAGCCGGTTCCGTTTTTACACCGGTCAGATAAGATAAGCCGCGCTCGTTTAATATTTCTATCGACGAACCGTCGGTCAGTACACCTCCGGCAAAGAGGGCGGTGAGTTCTTTTTCGGAAAGTCCCCGTGCCATATCGGGATGCAGCAACATGCCCGGCTGTCCGTGATAATAGGAAATCGGCAGTCCGAACGTGGTCAGACCGTAGGCGCTCAGTTGTAATATCCTCGACCACGCAAAATTGCGATCTTTCTCGGTCAGGGGGCGGTGCGCATGATCGGGCGTAAAGCAAAGGCCGAGTCCGGCTGGCTTGGTGTTTTGGTTGTGTTCAAGATACCGCAGCCAAAAAGGGCGCCATTTTCCGAGCGTTTGCAAGGTCTTGTGAAAATAGCCGGGGCGCTCGTTCGGCACCACCATTATCGCATAGGTCATTGCATCGCTGCCCTGCGCCAAATAAAATGAGGTCTCGACCGCAAGTCCCTGTGCGGTTTTATTTAAAGCAGTGTGCGGAAAGCTCTCGATTTCGGGGCGGATGTCGTCAGAAAGGTCGCGGGTCAGCATGGTGCAGAGGT
>CAZTDA010000521.1:0-1865 GCA_964612155.1 uncultured Eubacteriales bacterium
TGTTCTCCTGTAATTGCATTTCCACATTACCCAGCCGCCGCCGAATCAACGAATTATGTTTATAAACGGAGACGGGCAGGGGTAAATCGGATTTATCGACGGTAAATTGCCGAAACGAAAAAAAGTCCTTCAAGTGCCGCAGGCATCTGCACCGAAAAACGGAAAGCCGATATGTAAACGGCGATAGTTGGCAAAACAGTTTTCTCCCCGTTTCGTTCCCTCCAAAATCTAATCAGTGTTTGATATTAAAAACGAATGTTAAGATAAACGCAAAAATGCCGATAAACGAGACAAACAGCACCTTGTTGCTCTCGGAATCTTTATTGAGTAAAAAATACAGCGCAGCTCCGACGCTGATTAAAGTCGGTATTCCGAGTCCGAGCAGTTTGGGCATGGTCGTCCCGGCTTCGCCGGAAAGCGTAACCTGCATCACCAGCGTCTCTGGTAAAATGATATAACCCACAACCGCAAGTGCCAAAGCGATAACAATTACCGCGATGGCGAGAATCTGTTTGCCTTTCATCCTATGATCTCCTTTGCAATAAAAATCACATAAGTCCGAAAAACGAATAGGCGTTGTTAAATGAGATATCCTGCACGATCTTTCCGATATATTCAATATCATCGGGAATTAACCCTTTTTCCATTTGTTCGCCGAGCATCCCGCACAAAATACGCCTGAAATATTCGTGACGGGTGTAGGAGAGCAGGGAACGAGAGTCGGTCAGCATGCCGATAAAACGTGGCAGCAGGTATAATCCCGAAAGTGTCTTCAGTTGTTCGCGGTTACCCTCAAGCGTATCCAAGAACCACCACGCCGCACCATATTGGACCTTTCCCGGAATGCCGTCGCCGCAGAACGTTGCCGCAAGCGTGGCAAGCGCTTGCGTGTCTTTGCCGTTTAGATTATACAAAACCGATTTCGGCAGATGTCCGTCTCTTTGTAGCGCGTCCAAAAAAGCCGCAAGAGGTCGGATATAGGCATAATCGTCCACCGTGTCAAAACCGGTGTTCGGGCCGATCCGGGAGAGCAGGGCGGTGCTTGCATTTCGCAGCGCACCGATGTGCAGCTGCATCACCCAGTTTTTTTTGTGATATAGTTCTCCGAGGAATAAATACAATCCGGAACGAAAGTGCATCGCCTGTTCAGCCGTCAAATCTCCGCCCGAGAGTGCGATTTTAAACGCTTGATCCGCGCCTCTCGGTTTGAAATCGTTTATTTCCAAAGAAATATCGCTCGTTTTGCAGCCGTTTGCTTCAAAAAAGTCCGCACGTTTTGAAAGCGCCTCGCAAAGGTCTGTAAAGCTTTTAATATTCACACCCGAAACAGTAGAGAGCTTTTCGATATACTCCTGATATCCCGGTTTATCGATCTGCGCCGCACGATCGGGGCGGAAAGTCGGCAGTACTTTGGTATCGAAATCGGAAGCGGCAAGTTCGATATGATAACGCAGATCATCGGCGGGATCGTCTGTTGTGCAAATCGCGGCGACATTGGAACGGATGACGATGTTTTGCGGCAGCATCTCGGGTGTTTTAAGCCGTTCACTGCATTCGCGGTAAACATGCTCACAGTTCGAAACCGTCAACGGATAATCGATGTCAAAGTATCTGGCAAGCTCTAAATGCGTCCAGTGGTACAGCGGATTGCCGATCGCATGTTGAATTGTATCCGCCCATGCGCGAAACATTGTAAAGTCGTCTGCCTTGCCGGTGATGGTCTCCTCATCAATCCCGTTAATACGCATAGCCCGCCACTTATAATGATCGCCGCCGAGCCAAAGCCGGGTGATATTTTCATACGGCTTGTTTTCTGCCAACTCCTTGGCCTCAATGTGGCAGTGAAAGTCAAAAATCGAACCAGC
>CAZTDA010000522.1:0-1861 GCA_964612155.1 uncultured Eubacteriales bacterium
CGTCCGCCTCACCGTCCACAATCGCCTTAAACCCGGCGATGGTCTTTTTGAGCGGGACATAGCGCCCCTCCTGTCCGGTATACTGGGTTGCGACAAACATCGGCTGGGATAAAAAGCGCTGGATTTTACGGGCGCGGTAGATCGTCTTGCGATCTTCTTCGCCGAGCTCTTCCATGCCCAAAATCGCGATAATGTCTTGAAGTTCTTTATAACGTTGTAAATTTTCTTGCACGCGCCTTGCCACTTTATAATGTTCCTCGCCGACAATGCGCGGTTCCAAAATGCGGCTGGTGGAAGCCAGCGGGTCGACCGCCGGATAAATGCCCAATTCCGAGATGGCGCGTGAAAGAACCGTTGTGGCATCAAGGTGTGAGAAGATACTCGCAGGTGCAGGGTCGGTCAAATCGTCGGCGGGGACATAAATGGCCTGCACCGAGGTGATCGAACCGTTTTTGGTTGAGGTGATGCGCTCCTGAAGCGAGCCGACCTCGTTTGCCAGCGTGGGCTGATAACCGACTGCGGACGGCATGCGCCCGAGCATCGCCGAGACCTCGCTTCCGGCTTGAATATAACGGAAGATGTTGTCGATAAACAACAAAACGTCGCGGCCTTTACCCTCCTGCCCGGCTTCGTCGCGCAGCGATTCCGCCACGGTCAACCCGGTCAACGCCACGCGCATACGGCATCCCGGCGGTTCGTTCATCTGACCGAAAACCAAAGCGGTCTTCTCGATGACGCCCGATTCGGTCATTTCCTGAATCAGCTCCTGCCCCTCGCGGGAACGCTCGCCGACACCGGTAAAAATCGAATAGCCGCCGTGTTCGGTGGCAATGTTGTGAATGAGTTCCATGATCAGAACCGTTTTGCCGACACCCGCGCCGCCGAACAGACCGATTTTTCCGCCTTTTGCATACGGCGCAAGCAGGTCGATGACCTTGATGCCTGTCTCGAAAATCTCGGTGGTCGGGCTCTGCTCTGAAAACTTCGGAGGAACGCGGTGAATCGGCAGCAGTTCCTCTGTCGGGATGGGGCCCTTGTCGTCGGTCGGACGACCCAACACATCCATGACCCTGCCCAACGCGGCTCTTCCGGTCGGAACAGAAATCGGTGCGCCGGTGTCGATTACATCGAGCCCCCGACGAAGACCCTCACAGGCCTGCAGCGCAATGCAGCGCACCATGCCGCCGCCGAGGTGCTGTTCGACTTCCATCCAGACCGTTTGACCGTGGTTGTCGGTATACAGCGCATTATAAATTTCGGGGAGAACGCGTGTCTGCGAAAAATCAATATCCAAAACGGAACCGATAATCGCCGACAGTTTCCCGATGTTTTTTTGGTTGGTTTCCGTCATAGCCATCTCCATCGCTTGTTCAGCCATTCAGCGCGTTCGCGCTGATTTGCGTTTTTGCATGATTCAATGTGTTCAGCCATTCAGCGCGTTCACGTTGAATAATATATCTTCAGTTGCTCAAATCGTTTATCCATTCAGCGCGTTCACGTTGAATAATATATCTTCAGCTGCTCAAATCGTTTATCCATTCAGCGCGTTCACACCGCTGATGATTTCGGTAATTTCCTGCGTAATCTCGGCCTGCCGCGCGCGGTTATATTGAAGCCGAAGCTTTTTCAACATCTCTTCGGCGTTGTGCGTCGCAGAGGTCATGGCGTTCATGCGGGCGATATGCTCGCTTGCATACGACTGCACGAGGGTGCCGTAGATCATATCGATCAGATATTGAGGTATCAGCGTATCCATTACCATGCCGGGTGTGGGCTGATATAAAATTTCGTTGCTCGGGAAACCCTCGTCCTGCCAAGTATCGCTGACATCGTCAAAGTTGTTATATAAAACCGGCAGCAG
>CAZTDA010000523.1:0-1853 GCA_964612155.1 uncultured Eubacteriales bacterium
ACCGATCCCATCACCCCCGCAGACCCCGATAATAATTTTATCGAGTTTGGAATAGTCGATGAAATCCTTGTCCGATTTCATACGTTCGACTCTTGCGAGCTGTTTTTCGAGCAGCTGTTCGAATTTGACGCGGGCGTCCGCAACTGGCATTGTCAGTGTCCTCCTAAAATTTATTACTTTTTAACCGAACTCTTTGACATCAAAAGCAGATAAGTCGTGTTGTCACTGTCGAGCATTTCTTTAAAAGTAATGGTGACTTCAGCTGAGTTGGTCAAGTCCGTATCGACTGTATTGCCTGTAATGTCGGCTTTGCGGTCGGCAAGAGAATTTTTATAGGCATCTTCCGTAGTGAAAATGTCCCGATAGACATTGAATACAGCGGTGTATTTACCGTTTGCATCTACCGAAAGCTGTTCCAACCGATAATAATAGGCATAACTCGGCAATACGAAGTCCGCATATAAAATGTTGTTTCCGCTGTTATAGATAAATCCGGTAATATTGCTGGTGTAATTAATTTGAATGCCCAAATTCTTTTGCAGAGTACGTTGAATTTCAAAAAAGTCAAACAGATAAATCGAGGCGACCGAGGTTTGCGAATGCGACAGGGGTGTTGTTACACCGACTGCGTAATTCACCAGTTCGTTTGCGCTCATTTTATCGGGACTTTCAAAATCCATGAGGGGAAGGGTTTGAGAATAATGCTGCGAGAGCATATTAAAATACTTCGTTCTCAGCTCCGTATCAACGGTAAATGTTTTTGCCTCTGTTACCGTTGAAGGATGGCTTTCAACCTCGGAGGGGTCGATTGTGGGCGCCGGTACTTTATCATCAACACTTGAGGTCTGTGAAGTGTTGCTGGCAACCGAAGAACTCGCTTCCGAAGAAGACGTAACACTTTCTTCGGGTTGTTTGCATCCGACGAATGCGCTTGCGGATATCGCTAAAACCAACATCACGCAAAAATACTTTTTCTTGAACATAACATTACCTCCTGACTTTGGATGTATGATTGAGAAGTCCGCCATCGACAAGAAGCTCAATATCCCGCTTAGTGAATGACGGTTTTAATAAAATTGCGGACTGAATGTCTGCAATATGTAGTTGAATCGGTTGATTTGAAAGAAGTTCTTCTTTCAAATTCGGCAAGGAGAGGATATCGCCCTGCGTAATCTTGTCATAATCATCGGGGTTTAAAAATTCCAGCGGTAAAATGCCGGAATTGATTAGATTGTCGCGGTGCATTCTTGCAAAACTTTTGACAATCAAGGCTTTAACGCCGAGATAAAGCGGAACCAGTGCCGCGTGTTCTCTGGAGGAACCCTGACCGTAATTTTGCCCACCGATGATAATGCATTCACCCAACGCTTTTGCCCGTTTCGGAAATTCGGTGTCGACCTGTGAAAAGCAAAATTCCGACATTTTCGGGATATTGGAGCGGAACGGCAAAATTTTGGCGCCCGCGGGCATGATATGGTCGGTCGTGATATTGTCCCCGACTTTTAACGCAACGGTCGCATTCAACGAATCCGGAATCGGAACGGCTTTCGGCAGTGCTTTGATGTTGGGGCCTTTTACAGTGGAGAGCGCTTGTGCATCTTGTTCGTTTTCAGGTTTTTCAATCATATTGTCGTCTACAAGAAATTGCATCGGCATTTCGATGGCGGGATCAAATGATAATTCCGTGGGATCGGAAAGTACACCCGTGATGGCGGAATAGGCCGCCGTCTCCGGGCTGACCAGATAAACCTGAGCATCTTTAGTGCCGCTGCGCCCCTCAAAATTGCGGTTAAATGTGCGCAGTGAAACACCGGCGGAATTCGGCGATTGCCCCATGCCGATGCAGGGGCCGC
>CAZTDA010000524.1:0-1851 GCA_964612155.1 uncultured Eubacteriales bacterium
GCTCGCCGCACTGCTCGAACCGGTCGCTGATTTGAAAGCCGCCGAACTCGCGGGCGACAACACCGCGCGGCTGGCGCTGACCGAGGAATATAAATCGTACCCCCTCGGCGCGGTCTGGGATTATTACTGCCTGACCAAGAATGTGCCGGTGCGCGGCGCGTGGTTAGCCGAAGTCAAGAAGTACGAAGCCGACGTTTTGGCAAAGAGATAGGTATAAAATCACACGGATTATACGGTTAGTATATTAATAAATAGGATTTATAATCCCCGAATCATGCGTACGGCGGGCGCACACACAGGTGCGCCCCTACATTGAAGAAGACAGATCACAGAAGGCAGAGGGTAGAGGAAGAAATCCGTTTAACCGTTCCAATTTTCTGCCTCCATTCGGGCGGGCGGCTTTCTGCGATATGACGGGCGGATGATATCCGCCCCTACAATTCCTTTTTTCAACAACTATGACACGAAAGGTCGTATTCCAATGTCACTTGAGACCATTGCGAAGATTTCTAATAAATACGGGGCGAACCCCGAATATGTGCTGGCGGGCGGCGGCAACACGTCGTTTAAAGATGCCGATTTCCTGTTTATCAAGGGGTCGGGCACTTCGCTTGCCACCATCAAGCCCGCGGAGTTTGTCAAGCTCGACCGCAAAGCGCTGGCGGCGATATTTGAAAAGCAATATCCCACCGACACCGATGCGAGAGAGGCCGCTGTGCTTGCCGACATGATGGCCGCTCGCGTGCCCGGCGAAACCAAACGCCCCAGCGTTGAGACGCTGCTGCACGACGCAATTCCGTCGAAGTATGTGCTGCACCTGCACCCCGCCGAGATCAACGGCATGACCTGCGGCAAAAACGGAAAAGCGGTTTTCGAAAAGTTGTTCGGCGATAAGGGGATCTGGGTACGCCCGATTATGCCCGGCTATGTGCTCGCGACCGAGATTGCCGGGGAAATCAAGGCGTTCGCCAAGAAAAACGGCAAAAACCCCGACTACATTTTGCTCGAAAACCACGGGATTTTCCTCGGCGGCGAGAGCGAAGAGGAGATTGATACTAAATTTGCTGCGTTTCTCTCTGCGCTGCGCGGCGTGATTGCCAAAAAGCCGGATTTTTCGGAGATTTCGTTTGAACTCGAGACCGCGGCGATGCTCGGTGCGGCGATTCGCGGCATCTGCGGCGGAGATGTGTTTGCGGTGTTCTGCACCGATGCCGAGATTGCGAAGTTTACACAGAGCAAATCGGAATTTATGAAAATTTACACCACCTTTTCGCCCGACCATATGGTCTACTGCAAAGACGAGGCGGTTTATTGCTCACCCGATGCCGAGGTTTTAGCCAAAGCCATCGGCGATTATCAGAAGCGTAAGAACGGGCTGCCGAAGATCGTCGGGGTCGAGGGATTGGGTTATTACGCCATAGGAACTACCAAAAAAGAGGCCGATATCGCGGCCGCGGTGTTCAAAGACGCAATTAAAGTTGCGGTGTTCGCCGAGAATTTCGGCGGTGGAAAACCCCTTCCCGACGCGCTGATTTACGCCATCAACAACTGGGAGGTCGAGCGCTACCGCAAGAGTGTGGCGTTCTCCGGCGCGCAGGCCAAACGGGCACAGAATAAGATCGTGCTTGTGACCGGCAGCGCGCAGGGTTTCGGCAAAGGAATTGCCGAGGACTTGGCCAAAGAGGGCGCGGTGATCGCGGTGGCAGACCTCAACTATGAGGGCGCTTGCGAAGTCGCGGAAGAACTTTGCGGCGCATACGGCGCGGGAACCGCCATCGGCATTTCAGCCAATGTCGGCGACGAGGACAGTGTGCGCGAGATGATTTACAAGACCGTGTGCGAATACGGCGG
>CAZTDA010000525.1:0-1849 GCA_964612155.1 uncultured Eubacteriales bacterium
GTCTGGGAACTCTCGCAAAACAAAGACGGAACGCTGCTCCATGCGATTTATGAGAAAATAAATTAGGTGTGCAACGGTACGGAGCATAAAAAACCTTCCCTCAGAGACACTATTTCAAAACCACTCTGCGAAAGGATGATCTTTTATGGCAAAAGCCGGCATGCGCAGACCCGATCCCAAAGATCCCCACGGAACCGAGAGCAACCGCAAACTGCACATTCCAAAAAACGATGAACCGCCCATCCCCGAATTGCAAGGCAAGGCCAAAACCGGCAAGAAAACGGCAAAGCCGATTCAAAAATAAGAAAACCGCCCGCCTTGAATAAGCGGGCGGTTTCCGCTAATGAGGACTATGTCCGGTGAGCGGTCTTTGTCCGCGAGTGGTCTTTGACCACTTTTCCTCCATCCTTGAAATCTGTGGCTTATCCGTGTTATAATGATGCGGTGATCCGGTTTTATGCCGGTGTGATAACGCTAAAAAACAAAAACGGAGATTACCATGGCAAAAAAGGCATCCGGCAACTTTTTTTACCGCGTTTTGTGCGGCGCTTTTCTCGGTATCAGTATCATCGCCCCGGGCATCAGCGGCAGCATTATGGCGGTGATGATGGGCATTTATGACGATCTGCTTGAAATCGTCTCGAACCCGTTTAAAAATTTTAAACGCAACTTCCTATATGTTCTGCCGATGGGAATCGGCGCTGTTTTAAGCATCTTCTTGCTTTTACAAGTGCTCGACCTTCTGTTCGAGCATTATCCCACTCCGGCCTATCTGCTGTTTATCGGTTTGATCGCGGGCAGCATGCCCACCGTGTGCGAAGAGATTCATAAGCCCTTTAAAAAGCGTTATATCATCGGCTTGGTCGGCGCTTTCGCTTTTGCGCTTGCCATCGGACTGCTGGCAAAGAGCGGCACCATAACCACCGCCGCAACGGTCTCGGGTACGCTGCCGCTTTGGTATCTTTCGATCAGCGGTGCAATCGCGGGTGTCACAAGCATGATTCCGGGTATGAGCGTCTCAATGATGCTGATGATGTTGGGTGTTTATGAGCCGCTGCTTGACGCCGCTGCGAAACTCGATATCCTCACCGCCGCGCCCGTCGCTGTTTGTTTTTTAATCGGCATGGTGCTGTTTTCAAAACTGACCAAACATATCTTCACCAAGTTCCGCAACTTTGCCTATTTTATGGTGCTCGGCTTTATGGCCGGTTCCATCATCAATATCTTCCCAGCACTGCCGGTCGGTCTGCCCGAATGGCTGTTGAGCGCGGCGGCCGTGGCTGTCGGCGTGGGCATTTCCATCCTATTTCGGCAACTGGGTAAAAAATTCAAAACCGGAGACGGTCTGTCGTTTCTATAAAAGTAATGCGAATATTCAATTCAAGAGTAGAAAAAATCCAATTTGTATCTCGCCACTAATTATTTGACACATATCTCATTCCCTCCTCCGGCGGGGATGAGATATGAAAACAGATGTTTCCGCTACCCACAATTTGATGGGTTCAAACAATCGAATCAATCTATTTTTTAAATGGATATATATAAGATATCAAAGGAGCGGCGATTATGAGCAAGCATGTCATTGAAGACGCAAAGCGCTGTCTGCAGTGCAAAAAGCCCCTATGCTGCGCCGGCTGCCCGATCCAAACGCCGATCCGCGATGTCATCCGCCTGCTGTTGGACAATAAAATCCAAGATGCGGGCAAAATGCTGTTCGACAACAACCCGCTTTCGATTGTCTGTTCGCTCGTCTGCCCGCAGGAAAACCAGTGCGAGGGTCACTGCGTACTCGGCAAGCAAGGCATGCCGGTCCAAATCAGCGCCATCGAAAATTACATTTCCGACTATT
>CAZTDA010000526.1:0-1846 GCA_964612155.1 uncultured Eubacteriales bacterium
GGGACGCCGCCGCCGATATCTTCAATGATTTCGCGCAGGGTAGTGCCCATCGGAACTTCGACAAGACCGGTATTGGTGATCTTGCCGCCGAGCGCAAAGACCTTGGTGCCCTTGGACTTTTCGGTACCCATGGAAGCAAACCACTCAGCGCCTTTGAGGATGATCTGCGGGATGTTGGCATAGGTCTCGACGTTGTTTAAAATGGTGGGCTTGCCGAACAGACCCTTGACCGCCGGGAACGGCGGACGCGGACGCGGTTCACCGCGGAAGCCCTCAATCGAGGTCAGCAGCGCGGTCTCTTCGCCGCAAACAAACGCGCCTGCGCCGAGGCGGATGTCGATGTCGAACGAAAAATCGGTGCCCATGATATTATTGCCGAGCAAGCCGTATTCACGCGCCTGCTTGATGGCAATTTGAAGACGGTGGACGGCAATGGGGTATTCGGCACGGACATATATGTATCCGTGTGTGCCGCCCATCGCAAATGCGGCGATGGTCATCGCTTCGAGCACGGCATGCGGGTCACCTTCAAGAACCGAACGATCCATGAACGCGCCGGGGTCGCCCTCGTCGGCGTTGCAGCAGACATATTTGACATCGCTGGCGTTGGCCGCGGCAAACTGCCATTTGCGTCCGGTCGGGAAGCCCGCGCCGCCTCTGCCGCGCAGACCCGAGTCGGAGACGACCTTGATGACCTCCTCGGGTTTCATCGCGGTCAGCACTTTTTCAAGCGCCAAATAGCCGTCCATGGCGATATATTCGTCAATGGATTCGGGATTGATTACGCCGCAGTTGCGCAGTGCGATGCGTTTTTGCTTTTTATAAAACGGAGTGTCGGAGAGCGAGAGCATCCTGTCCTGTTCAATCGCCTCTGAATAGATCAGGTGCTTGACAGGTCTGCCCTTGAGCAGATGTTCTTCGACAATCTCTTTGACGTCGCTTGCTTTAACCTGGCTGTAGAAAGTGCCCTCGGGGTAGACAATCATAATCGGACCGAGTGCGCACAGACCGAAACAGCCGGTCTTGACGACTTTTACTTCTTCGGAAAGTCCTGCAGCCGCGATCTGCTTTTCCAGTTCGACAGCCAATTCATGCGAGCCGGAAGAAGAACAACCGGTACCGGTGCAGCACAAAACCTGTGATCTTATCATAATGGTGTTTCTCCTCTCGCCTATTTCAAAGCGTTTTCAATGGTGTATTCAACGACCGGACGGTGGTTGACAAGGTGTTCGGTGACAATCTTTGCGACTTTGTCCGCGTCCATCTTGACATAGGTTACCTTTTCCTTGCCGGATTCATAAACCTCGACAATCGGCTCAAGGCGGCAGACGCCGATGCAGCCGGTCTGGGTGACGGTGATGTCTTTTAAATTGCGTTTATTGATCTCGTCGATGAAAGCGGCGAGCACGGGTCTTGCACCGGCAGCGATACCGCAGGTTGCCATACCGACGACGACGCGGGTGTTCTCATCGCTCTCTTCACGAAGGACTATGTTCTTCTTGGTCTTTTCCCGGATTGCGGCAAGTTCTGCTAATGTCTTCATATCTGATTACCTCCATAAATATTTTGCAGTTGTTCATTGATATACTGGGCGATCCATTCGACGATTTCGGGTTCATTAAAATCAATGTCGCCGATTTGCCGGATGATCTCGCGGGAAGAAAAGGTGAAAGTATTTTCGCCGTATCTGTGCTCGTAAATCCAATCGATACCGGGTTTTGACCCGAGCAGTGTCGTGATCGTGAAGGGCATATCGCCGAGCGGCATCCTGTCGATGCTGTCATAGACGAACAGCGCAGTAATCTTGGTTCCGACACCGACTTCCGAGGTGATCTCGAAGGAACCC
>CAZTDA010000527.1:0-1840 GCA_964612155.1 uncultured Eubacteriales bacterium
TGGTCAGATTGCTGACGGTGCTGGCGGGGTTGACAATGACTGCGATGCCGTCGAGCGCGATGACGGTCGGGGTGATGCCGGCGGCGAGTTCGGTATCCTTGAGTTCGCGGGACGCCATGCCGATGTCACAGACACCGTCGATGGTGCTCTTCATGCCGGAGGTGGAATCGCTCTGCTGGATTTCGATGGTTGCGCCGGTGTTCAATTTGACATAGGCCTCTTTCAGTTTTTCCATCAAGGGCGTGACCGAGGAAGAACCTGCGATGGTGATGGAACCGGTGGGCTTGGTGCCGGCATAGGCGGGCATATTGTCAAGCGGGATGTAATTGCTAGCCTGGACAACGGCCTGACCTTCAGCGGACAGGATGTAACTGATAAAATCCTTTGCGAGACCAGTCGCTTCGCCTTTGGTGGCGATGTTGAACGGACGGTAGATTTTATAGGTGTCGTTTTTGATGTTTTCAACGGTCGCATCGACACCGTCGATTTTAAGCGCTTTGACCGTACCGTTCAAAGAGCCGAGTGAAATGTAGCCGATGGCGTTGACGTCGGAGGCGACATTGGTCAGCACGACGCCCGTGGAGCTGTTGATGGTTGCGGTTTCGATGGTTTTATCGACTTTGGTGCCGGATGCGTCTTTTTCTTCGACGCCGAACAGTTCAATAAATGCGCCGCGTGTGCCGGAACCGGATTCGCGGGAGATGACTGTGATGGGGGTGGTTGCGGGTTCGGACGGAGTGGATTCGGTCGTGTTGCAACCCATCAGCGCCGTGCAAAGCAATACCGCCGAGAGTGCGAATGTAATGATTTTCTTCATGTTTTTCCTCCATTATCAATATTCATGATTGGGATACGGTCTTACCGTACAACTCAAGAATAAACCGATCGCGTAAAATCAAAAACAGAGGTTATGTAAAATCTGCGTAAAATAAAACAAAAACCGCTTTAACAAGCGGTAGATAACGGGTTAACACTTAAATGGCTATATCAAGCCAAGGACAAAAGCAAACAAAACAGAGATCGCCGATACTGAAAGTAAAATCGCTGCGGGGACGATGAAAAACATGATTCCATAGGTCAGATACGGATGGTGTTGAATAAACTGTTCGGCAAAAACACCTCGTTTACTTCTCACCTGTATTTTACGAAAATGAATTCTCATAACCTCACGCTCCGTGAGATGAAAGGATAAGATAATAATCTCATCTCACGTTTTCATTTTAGCAAAATGCATATAAAAACGGTGATGACAATCGTATAGCAATAATAAAGATTATATAAATATACGTTTTTACCATCAGATTAAAAATCTACAAAGTGAATAAGAGGTAGGCGGCTTCACTATCGTTACTCATCGGAAAAACGATAACCGACCCCGACTTCGGTTGTGATGAACCGCGGCATGGAGGTATCGTCTTCCAATTTGCGGCGGATATTTGCCATAAAGACCCGCAATGACTGATAATCGTCTGAAGTCGGATACCCCCACACTTCCTGCTGGATGGTGCGGTGCGTAATTACTTTACCTCGATTGTTGATCAATAACACCAGCATTTTATATTCGATCGGGGTCAGATGGACTTCTTCACCGCGGATATAGACATGCCGCTTTTCGAAATCGACATGCAGATGGTCGAGTGTAAATTCCTCGGCCTTGACCTCGGCGGGTTTATAATGTCTGAGTGCAACGCGGATTCGAGCAGTCAGTTCTTCGATGGAAAACGGCTTTGTGATATAATCGTCCGCACCCATATCCAGAGCTGTGACTTTTTCGCGTTCCTGCCCTCTCGCGGATATGACGATGACCGACAGGACGACGGCCAGCAGGGTTCGCTTTTCC
>CAZTDA010000528.1:0-1839 GCA_964612155.1 uncultured Eubacteriales bacterium
TCCCGTTCCCCGAGCAGATCGCATGCCGCGGCATAAAAAAACAGGACGTCTCCGTTGCGGTGATCACCATAAGCAGATGCGATTTTACAGACCTTTTCATATTCGCCCTCGTACATCAGGCAGATCACGAGCTTGAAAACCGCATAATCATCCTCTATCGGCGAAGCGATAAATTCCTCATAAAGCGGCACGGTTTCGCCGTGCGGCGTCCAATCCAACCGCTTGATTTTGTCTTTCAATGTAATGTTGATCATCAGTTCCCTAATTTCAATGTTTAAAATCACCGCTATCCTGGTCAGCGTGTCGATATCGGGTTCGATTTTGCCGCATTCCCAGTTGGAAACGGCTTGCCGCGAGACCATCACCGCACCGGCAAGCTGCTCCTGAGTCATATTCGCCGCCTCGCGCTTTTCGCGAAGCCGATCCGCAAAAGTCATAACGTCACCGCCTTTTATGGAATTATTATAAAGTCCATGCTCTTAAAGTCAAGCAACTGTTTGTTGATTTGATAACCGCTTAACAAAATCAATCATCAATTGAGAAAATCCCAATTACCGAGACATGTACAAAGCCGTCCCGTTTTGTTATCATAGGTTCCGGAAGGCCTTCCGAAAAAAAATCTAATCTCAGATTAGAATTAAGAAAGGCGGAAAACAATTATGAACATCGGGAAAACCATCAAAAATCTGCGCCGCGAGCGGGACATGACGCAGGAGCAGCTCGCCGAATACCTGAGCATTTCACCGCAGGCCGTCAGCCGCTGGGAGACCGATCTGGCTTTGCCGGACATCACGCTGCTGCCCGCGCTTTCGAGCGTCTTCGGCGTCTCGGTTGACGAGCTGCTCGGGATGAACCGGTCGAATGACATCCACACCAAGATACACGAGCTTCGCAAAGCGGGGGAATACGGCGAGGCCGTCGCACTGCTCAGAGAGGAACTCAAGCAATTTCCGAATGACGGGGGGCTTGCTTCGGCACTGGCACAGACGCTTGCGTTCGGCAGCCGGGAAAACATCGAGGAAGCCATCTCTTTATGCGAAAAAGTGGTGGACGGCTCTTCTCCCGAAAAACGCAGAAGCACCACGAGGGCAATGCTTTGCCTGCTGTATATGGAAGTCGGCGAGCAGCAAAAAGCCGCCGCGCTGATCGGGAAAATCCCGCACCTGGGTGAGAGCAGGGAAATGCTGAAGCCGGAGGTTTTGACCGGGGAAGAAAAGTGCGCCGCCGTCAAAGATTGCGCCGATCTGTGCCTATCGGTGCTGTGCCAGAAAATCCAGAGTGTGCTTGAACCCGAGGGTGCGGCAGAGCGGGCCAAAAAGTACATTGTTTCATCCACCTTCTGCGAACACAAATTCTCTGAATCCAACAACCCGGCGCAAATGCTCGGGTACATTGCGGATTTCATGAAGTAAAGTAAACCAAACTCAAAGAGTCAATATTATAGTAAAACCACTTTAAACTCAAGGTAAAATTAAAGTGGTTTTACCCAATGTGAAGCCACTTACCTTCTAAATTATTCTCGCCTTGTTTTTAAGTGGCTTCACTATACTGCCGAAGGATTGAACCCAAAATCGTATCGGGTTGCGTCTTTATTGATGCGTTTTCCTTAGTAAAAACCCAGATATACAATTTAGATATATTTCATTGAACAATTTATACATATCGATCGCACAAGCCCCCTCAAGGGGATGCGTTTTTCAAATTCTGTGGTATAATGGAAAAAGCAAATTTCAAAAAATTCCTCGGTGGTGTTAAGATGAATGAACATAATGATAACAACCAAGCAAACAATCCGCAGAATCAAGAACATACCCATGACGGGTTACCCCCGCATACGCA
>CAZTDA010000529.1:0-1835 GCA_964612155.1 uncultured Eubacteriales bacterium
CTTCATGCCGATTTCAGAAGCCAGGGTCATCAGGCTTTTAGACGGATTTTCCGCCCGCAACCGCTGTAATTGATGAACCGTTGCCGAGATGGCAGGTCACGATTTTTAAATCATTGATATCTTTGCCCATCAGCTGTGCGCAGCGTTCCGAGACGAATCGATGCGAGGTGCCGTGGAAGCCGTAACGGCGAATTTTATATTTTTCGTAATATTCATACGGGATCGGATAAAAGTAGGCATGGGGCGGCATGGTCTGATGAAAAGCGGTATCAAACACCACGACTTGCGGGAGTTTATCTCCGAAGACCTTGAGACAGCCCCGAATCCCCTGCACTGCGCCGGGATTATGCAGCGGCGCCAGTTCGGAAAGCTCTTCGATATCCGCAATGACCGTGTCGTTTACCCGCACGGACTGACTGTACTTTTCGCCGCCGTGGACGACGCGATGACCGACCGCCGCAATTTCGGAAACATCGTTGATCACTTTGCATTCGCCCTGAGAAAGCGACTTGACCAAAACTTCAAAAGCGACAGCATGCGTCGGCATTGTGATCTGCGCCTCGTAAACCTTTCCGTCGGCATTTTTTTGCTTATATATCCCGTCGATTCCGACGCGGTCACAAAGCCCCTTTGCCAATACCGACTCGTTTGTCATGTCGATAAGCTGAAACTTCATCGACGAGCTCCCGGCGTTGATCACTAAAATCTTCATCCGATTTTCCTCCGCAAGTGTTTTTTACTTTTTCAATATGTTATAATGTCAAAAGATGCTCTTTCGAGCGCCCGTACAATGATACTACAAAACCACTTTCGTTTCAAGTATTAAATTGGATTTAGGCAGGAAAAAAGCATGATTTGCGGCGTCACAACCGAATATAATCCGCTTCACAACGGGCATCTGTATCAATTGAACGATCTGCGAAAAAACGGTGCGGATACGATTATCGCCGTGATGAGCGGCAATTTTGTGCAACGCGGAGAACCTGCGATCTGTGATAAATGGATTCGCGCCCGTGCCGCTGTGGAATGCGGTATCGATTTGGTGGTTGAGCTTCCCAGCGCTTGGGCGGTCGCCAGCGCACAACGTTTTGCCGAAGCAGCCGTCGAGATTATGGCACGCCTCGGTGTTGATACCATCGGGTTCGGCTGCGAATGCGGCAATGCAGAACAATTGATATGCGCCGCAAAGCACCTTACGGGTGATGTCTTTAATAATAATCTGAAACAGGCAATTTCCGAAGGTGTTAATTATCCCACGGCTGTCACAAAAGCCGCAGAGCTTTACAGAGAGATATTAACGGGCGCAAACAATGCATTGGCGATTGAATATATTAAAGCCGCCCAAAAGCACATTCCGAACTGTAATTTTATTGCTGTTAAACGGATTGGGGCGGAACATGACGGGCAAGATACCCATGACGGTTTTGCATCGGCTTCTAAGGTTCGTGAATTGATATTTACCGGGGGTGATTATAAACATTATGTTCCCGATAAAATGGCTTTTGGCTTGGAAAAGGTTATATCTGACGGACTTGCGCCCGCATCTCTTATACGGATTGAGCGCGGGATTTTAGCCAAGCTGCGCACAATGTCACCCGCAGCTTTAAGAACCGTTCCGGATGTATCGGAGGGACTTGAAAACCGGATTCTTGCGGCAGCGAAATCGGTGTCGGATTTAAAAACGCTTTATGACGCTGTAAAGTCAAAGAGATTTACACATGCACGAATCCGCAGGATTATTTTAAACGCTTATCTCGACACGACTGCCGAACTTCAAAACACACCGGTGCCCTATATCCGGCCGCTTGCATTTAATAAAAAAGGCAGTGAGATAA
>CAZTDA010000530.1:0-1832 GCA_964612155.1 uncultured Eubacteriales bacterium
ACGGCGGCAAAGCCGAGATCGTGCACGCGGTCATATCAATCGCCGAGGATGTGAAAAGCGGTGTTTTGCAACCGGAGAATATTGATGAAAAGGTCTTCGAGCAGCGGCTTTATACGGCAGATCAGCCACCCGTCGACCTTTTGATCCGCACCGGCGGAGACATGCGCATCTCCAATTTTTTATTGTGGCAAATCGCTTATGCCGAAATGATTGTGAATCAAAAGTACTGGCCCGATTTTACCGAAAAAGACCTTGACCAAGCCATTGAGGAATATGCCAAACGAGACAGGAGATTCGGCGGCGCAAAATAAAATAATAAATTAGAAAAATCAATAGAAAAAAAGGGAATTGGGAACAATGAAGAAGCGGATTATCACATCGGTCGTATTGATCATCTTGATCGCAGCAGCGTTTTTTGCAACCACCAAATTCGGTTGGGTGCTGGACACAATGATGTATCTGCTTTCCGCGATTGCCGTTTATGAATCCCTCAAAGTGATGAAAGCGCTGCGGTTGAAGCTGCTCACTCTATTGTGTTTTGCATATCCGACAACGGTTTTGGTATTAAGTTTAACACAGCAAACCGATTTGATTGCCGACTGTGCCATCGGCTTTATGATTCTTTTAATGTTTTTAGGCGTAATCTATCGGGGCATCGACCGGGCGAAATTTTCGTCAGTGGCGCTCGCGGGACTGTTTTCGTTTTATATTACGACCGGATTTTCGGCGATTGCTCAAATTCAAAAACAAAGCGAACCCAAAGCCGGTGCGGTGCTGGCTGCGATCATCATACTCGGGACTTGGGCAGCCGATGTCGGCGGTTGGCTTTTCGGCATCACCATTGGAAAACACAAACTCTGTCCGACCATCAGCCCCAAAAAGACCGTCGAGGGTTTAATCGGTTCATTGGTTTTATCGGAAGTTGCCTTTGTCGGACTGGCGTTTTTATCCCGCATCGTGTTGCCGGAACACCCGCTCAATTGGGTGGTGTTTGCCTGTATCGCCCCGTTTGCCGCCGTCTTCGGCTTGATGGGTGACTTGACCGCCTCTGTTTTAAAAAGAGAGCATAATGTCAAGGACTTCGGCACGATCATCGCAGGGCACGGCGGGATTATGGACAGATTCGACGGCGTTTTGATGACATCAATTCTATTTTTACTGGCGTCCCGCTTTATCAACTTCTTCGCTTAATTTTGAAAGGAAACATATCTTGAAACTGACAATCCTCGGAAGCACCGGAAGCATCGGAACACAGGCGCTCGATGTCGCAAGGCAAAAGGGTTATGAAATCATGGCACTTGCCGCTGAGAAAAATGTCGAATCGGCAGAAAAACAGGCAAGGGAATTTAGACCTAAGGTGTTTGTACTGCGCGACCCAAAAGCCGCCGCTGACTTAAAAACACGGCTTGCCGATACGAATATCAAGGTTTGCGGCGGGGAAGAGGCCGTCTGCGAAGTTGCGCACGAATACGGCGACACGGTGCTAAACGCCATTGTGGGCATCGCGGGTCTTCGCCCGACCATGGCGGCAATTGCAAAAGGCCGTCGTTTGGCGCTCGCTAATAAAGAGAGCTTGGTCACGGGCGGTGAGTTGGTGATGAGTCTTATCCGTGAAACAGGATGTGAACTCATTCCCGTCGACAGCGAACACAGCGCGATTTTTCAATGCCTCGCAGGGAGTCAAAACTCGGTTAAAAAGCTTATTTTGACAGCTTCGGGCGGGCCCTTTTTTACAAAGAACAGGCAGGAGCTTGCCGATATCACCGCCGCACAGGCCTTGAACCATCCCACCTGGAGCATGGGTAAAAAAATTACCATCGACTGCGCCACCA
>CAZTDA010000531.1:0-1832 GCA_964612155.1 uncultured Eubacteriales bacterium
TGTATGAGATGTTTTGCGAACATCCGACCCGCTCCTTCGCAGACCGCGCCGCGCTGTTGAAAAAGTTTGCCGCCAAAATTGCGGGCAGTCCAAATGCCAACGCGCTTGTCGACGCCTGGCAGGCGATTGATGTGGCGACAAAACACTTTTTTGATACCTGCATCGAGGGCTTTTCGTGGACAAGCGTCAACCAGCGGCTCATCAACCGCCCGTTCGTGCTGTTCCCTGACGAACTGACCGAGGAAGAAAAGGGTTATTACCGCCCCTATCAGTTCCAAGCCGTCGATGAAAAACAGGCCAATGATCTGCTGAATAACCAAAACACCTCTTTTATTCGCGGATATTATGCGGTATTTTTAGCCGCAAAGTGCCTGCAAAAGATGATGGCGCAGATCGAGACGGCACGAAAACTCTACTTAAAAGTTGCCGAAAACGCGGAAAACGCCGACTTGTTCCTGTTAGCCACCGACCGTTTTGCGCTGCTAAACTGCTTTGCGAAAAACTACTTGCACGCGATGAAGTTCCAAGATATTGTCGATTCCACCGATTATACACAGGAGCCGGAGATCAGCCCGCAGTGGCCGCTTGACGCAGACCCGAAATTGCTTGAATACGAGCGCCTGACCCGCGCCGAGATCGACAACACCTACGAAATCATCCGTTTAATCGAGGGCAGAGAGCGCGAAATGCTGCTGACATCACCGACAGCCGCGCTTGAGGACGTCTTTTGGCTGTCCCCCGAGATTACCCAGCAGCTGCGTATAAAAGCCAACACCATGCTCAACCACCAGCTCGACGGCAAGCGGCTTTTCCGCACCAACAACAAGTAAAATTCACAGGAGGCAATCAAATTGCTCTCAGACGAAGAAAAAAAGCCCGCAAAAGGGCTTGTTAAACGCTTTTTACCCTACTATAAAAAATATATCCCAATCATGATATTTGACTTGTTCTGCGCGGCATTTACGACCATTTGCGAACTGGTGCTGCCGTTGATCGTGCGCTTTATCACCAACGCCGGTATCAACGACATGGCCTCACTGACGGTCTCCGTAATTGTCAAATTCGGCGGGTTGTATTTAGCGCTGCGCGTCATCGACACCGCCGCCAATTACTACATGGCGTCGATGGGCCATGTGATGGGTGCGAAAATCGAAACGGATATGCGCCGAGATATGTTCAACCACCTTCAAAAACTTTCGTACTCATTCTACGATAATACCAAAGTCGGGCAGCTGATGTCGCGCATCACCAACGATCTGTTCGAAGTCACCGAATTCGCCCACCACTGCCCCGAAGAATTTTTCATCGCGGGCATCAAAATCGTCGTGGCTTTTGTGATTCTGTCGCAGTATAGTTTCTTGCTGACGCTGATTGTGTTCTCGGTAATTCCGTTGATGATTTTCGTGCTGCAATTTTTCAACACCCGCATGCGCGCCGGTTTCCGGCAGTCGCGCGTCAAAGTGGGTGAGTTGAATTCACAGGTCGAGGACTCACTGCTCGGAATCCGCGTGGTCAAGTCGTTTGCCAACGAAGGCATTGAGAGCGAGAAATTCGAGGACGGCAACCTCGGTTTTTTAAAGATAAAGACCAAGGTCTACCGCTATATGGCGGGATTCCAGGCCTCGACGCGATTTTTTGACGGTGTAATGTATATTGTGATCGTCGTGGCCGGTTCGCTGTTCATGGTCAAAGGCAAAATTCAGCCGGCTGATTTGGTAGCTTATCTGATGTATGCAACCGTGTTATTAAATTCAATCAGACGCATCGTTGAGTTTGCCGAGCAGTTCCAGCGCGGCATGACCGGTATCGAGCGATTTTCCGAAATCATGGAT
>CAZTDA010000532.1:0-1829 GCA_964612155.1 uncultured Eubacteriales bacterium
TGCGGAATTCGTCGTTGGCCAAATATTCTTCTTTCAGCAATTTGACCGCCACTTTGCGGTTTTGCTCCATGTCGAACGCGGAATAGACCACCGCCATCCCTCCGATGCCGATGATCTCACGCAGTTCATATCTGCCGTCGAGTTTTTTGCCGAGATATCTCTCAAATTGTCCCAAGTGTTATGCCTCCGATCTCATGAGTACCGCCGTGATGTTGTCGCCGCCGCCGTGCGCGTTGGCGCACTCAATCAGCCGCTCGCAGATATTTTCAAAACGGTACTTCTGCATTATTGACGCAATTTCATCGTCTGTGACGAATCCGCAAAGCCCGTCAGAACATAATAAAATGGTATCGCCGGGTCTCAGCGTGACAAATCGGTAGTCCTCTTCGATGTGCTCACCGATGCCGATCGCCCGGGTAATGATGTTGCGCTCGGGGTGAATGCGCGCCTGTTCTTTGGTGATATACCCCAGTTCCACCATGTCCTGCACCAGCGAGTGATCGTGGGTCAGCTGATTTAAAACGCCGCTGCAAAACGAGTAAATTCGGCTGTCGCCGATTGCCGAAATGTGTAACACCCGTTTGTTCATCACAGCCATCACCAGTGTCGTGCCCATTCCGGCATATTCGGGCTCTCGGTTTGCCGCTTTCCAGACCGCACTGTTGGCCTTTTTCAACGCCATGTTCATGGCTTTGCGCAAATCTGTATCGCCGGCGCTTTTTTTATAATGTTTGCCTAACTCGCTCATCACCGTCGCGGCAGCCAAATGGCTTGCCCGTTCGCCGCCCGCAGCGCCGCCCATCCCGTCGCAGACCACAGCCCAGCCCAGCTCGTCGCCAAGCACGGCAAAATCAAAGCAGTCCTCATTTTGAGTACGCTCACGGCCGACGTCGGTTTTCCCGATAATTTGCATGCGGCTCATTGCTCCCTTAATCTATCAGCTCTCGCGCTGCCCGTTCCTGCGCAGCTGTCCGCAGGAGGCCTCCAAGTCGGCGCCCATTGTGCGTCTTATCGTGACGCTTGCACCGCTTTGTTCCAGTGTTTTATAAAAACTTTGCACCGCCTGTGACGGCGGCGGGAAAAATCCGGTACCCTTCACCGGATTGCAGACGATCAGATTGATGTGGCACAGCTTTTTGCGTAATAATATTGCCAGTTCCCGTGCATTCTCCACCGAATCATTGACACCTTTGATCAATGCGTATTCAAAAACCACACGCCGCCCGGTCATTTGTGTATAATAATCTACCGCCGACAGCAATTGTGCGATGTTGTACTTTTTGTTAATGGGCATAATCCTGTCGCGTATTTCATCATTCGGCGCGTGCAGTGAAATTGAAAGGGTCAGCCCGAATCTGTACTCGGCGAGTTCTCGAATTTTATCGACAAGCCCGCAGGTCGAAAGCGACACATGGCGCAAACTCATCTGGTATCCGTCGGGTGCGGAGAGATTTTGTAAAAATGTCACAACGTTTTCAAAATTGTCGAGCGGTTCGCCGATGCCCATCATCACTACGTTGTCAACTCTGCCGCCGCACTCTTTTCCGACCTCGGTGACCTGTCCCAACATTTCGCCCGCCGTCAAACAGCGGCAGTATCCCGCGGGAGGTGAGGCGCAAAACTTGCACCCCATCCGGCAGCCCGCCTGTGTCGAGATGCAAACCGTGCTGCCGTATTTATACTTCATCAGCACGCCCTCGACTTTTTCATTTCCGCCGACCGAAAAAATAAACTTTTTGGTACCGTCGTCCGACAATAAAACCCGGTCGGTTTTTACTTCGCGTAAATAAAAATCCGCTTCGAGCGAATCGCGCAGCGCCTTTGGGAGG
>CAZTDA010000533.1:0-1827 GCA_964612155.1 uncultured Eubacteriales bacterium
AGTCTGTTCCTTTTACTCTGTGCAAAGCGTTCATTGAAGTGGCTTTTGATCCTCTATATCCCCATTTTCGTTTTTTTCGTCATTGTCGCCGTCGCATCGAAATATCATTATGTAATTGATCTCGTTTTCGGAGCACTGTTGAGTGTTTTTGTCTATTGGCTGGTCAATAAGATTTATGACTGAAACAAATTGAAAATACAACGAGCAAATGTGAAATTGGGAGGTAAATTTTTGCTTTGATTATTCTTTGCAGAGGCGAAACGGTCAATGTCTAAGCAATTCCATTTCCCTCGGTAAACGGAGCCCCGACAATTTTTTAATTCCCATTTACCCAATTTGGATATTCTGCCCTCTCTCACCTCCGCTTTCGCGTTTGCCAATTTGAATTTACACCGGATCGTCGGGGACGCCGACCCCTACACTGCGATATTCTGCAGTGTCCTGTCATCTCTGCCCTTTCGTCTGCTGATTTCCATTTCCAATACCCAAAAAGGAGGCGGCAAAAGCCGCCCCCTTTTCTTTAGTTGTGTGCTCAGTGTTTAGACACCGACGTGTATTCGGGTTTTAAAAACAATTCCAAGCTCGAAAACTTGACACTGACTCGGGTCGTATTTCCGTTTTGGTCGTCAAATAAAACCGTTAAAACGCCAATTTCATCGTCCGCGAAATAGGACATTGCGCCGATGCTTTTTATCTTTCTCAATACCCATTGCGAATCGGGTTCACCGCGCTCGCGTACTTCACGTCCGAAAATCTCCAGGACTGCTTCACGCTTTGCGCCGTCTTTGATAAAGAGATCCCAAAAACCGAGTTGTTTCCCGCTGATTGTGTCAAGACAGAGATAGCGTATTGAATCATAACGCGTTCCCCTGCCGTCAATTGCGTTGGTTTGATAGCAAAAACAAATCATGTTTCCGCTGTTGCAGGTGTTTTTCACAATGACTTCGCCTGTCGCTGTTTCATTGATCGACATCGCTTTATAGCGAACCTCAAGATAAGCTCGTTGTCCTTCCTCTTTCAGAAGCCGGTTGAGAATCTTCATTGTTTCGGTATCATAGAGTCCGTATACACGGGGATGCTGCCAAACAAACGAAACCGATTCGTCATTGACTTTATCCTCTCGGACAGTATATGACACACGGGTGTTCGCTGCTGCGATAAAACCTGCACCATGCAAAAGGAGCAAACAGCAAAGAATCATCAGTGCTGCCTTTTTCATGGCAATGCATCATTTCTGCTGAAATTGTACAAGATGCTGACATCTTTGGATGTTATCACATTAGGATAATAGGCATCAAAGACATTTCACATCTAAAATGTTTACATATCAAGTGACACATAATCCGTAATGTTTCATCCGGGATGCTTTACATCCGGTACGCTCTTATTATGCCCCATCGCTAAAAAAATTTCATGCAATTTATGGCATTAAGAATTAAAATTCCACCAGGTCACGGTCTGAGTTGTATCAATCGTCATGCCCGCTTTGCGCTGGAGCGCATAGGAAGCCGTGTTTCCGAGAACGACTTCGCCAACGGGAGTTTTACCATCCAAAAAAACTCTTCGAATCATAAACTGTTCCAATTTAAAACCGAGCCCTTGTTTTTTGTACGGCTCAAAAATTTCAAGCAAGCCCATTTCGCCGCTGTCGTGCTGCCCGATAAAGCCCGCAGGAATACCACTGATATAAATGGCGAACATGTGACCGCCGCTGAGCAGTTCGGTAAAATAGTCCTCGTCGGTAAATAAATGATAATGTTCGACCACCAGCGGCAAATCGGCGACGGTCAGCTGCCGGATGTCCGCATCGGGTTTTTCGGGCGGCTC
>CAZTDA010000534.1:0-1824 GCA_964612155.1 uncultured Eubacteriales bacterium
CCAAAGAACCGTCCGAGCTCGAAGTGGACAAGCAGTATACTCGCACCCACGAGGTCACAATCCTCACGGCAGCTTTATTAACCATTTTGGGACGGGCTAAGCGCCGTTTACCCCCAAAAGAGAGCGATTTTACCGAATATGTCGCAAAACCGATCGTGCCGGTGGCCTGGGGTGTTTACAGCGTCATCAAACAGCTAAAACGCAGAAAGCACGTGTCCGTCGAAAAGCTGTTTACCGATTGCACCAAACGCGACCAGATGATCGCGGTGTTTATGGCGCTGCTCGAACTGGTCAAGGCCGGGCGCGTATTGATGGAAGACGATTTCACGCTGACACTGAGAGAAAACGGGGAGGTTGCCAATGTCGATTGAGGCGGAGACAATCGAAAGAGTCGATTTAAAACGGCTTGAGCAGGCGCTCGAGGCGATTTTGTTCACCGCCGGTGAACCGGTAGCCGCTCAGCGGTTGGCGCAAGCCCTCGAAATTGACGGGTTCACCTTGAAAAAAGTACTCTTGTCGCTTGAAGACCGATTGCTGCGTGAAAGCGGGCTCGCGTTATGGAACACCGACGACCGCTATCAATTGGTCACCAAACCTGAAACCGCCGAGGTCGTTCGAAAATCCATGGAGATCCGCCGCGACATTCCGCTCTCACCCGCGTCCTTTGAAGTGCTTGCCATCATTGCCTATCGGCAACCGGTCACCAAGGCGTATGTCGAGCAGACCCGCGGCGTCGATTGCAGCGGCATCATCTCAAACCTTGTGCAAAAGGGTCTGATTGAGGAAAAAGGGCGTTTGGAACTGCCCGGCAGACCGCTTTTATACGGCACGACCGATAACTTTTTGCGCTGTTTCGGAATCGAGACGCTGCAGCAACTGCCCGATCTGACCGAGATCGAACTCGAGGCAGGGCAAAGTGCCGCCGATACCGCCGAGGATTCGGAGCAAGTGCAGCTGCCGATCGGGAATATACCCGACACAGGTGGTTAAACATGTGGGCGGTCTATGTATTCGGCGGTCTCGCGGTGATCATCACCGTTTTATTGTTGTCCGATGTCTGCGTCGATGTCACTTATGACCACGAATTTATCATTAAAGCGGGTCTTTGGCGGGCAAATCATGTTCTTTTTCCCGAGGATATGAAAAAGCCGAAGAGAAAAAAGAAAAAAGACGAAGATAAAGAAGAACAAAAGCAGGAAGAACCCGAAGAGGAAGATAAGCCCGATCTGCAAAACCTCGCTTTAAAATTGGGCGAACTGTTGAAGTTGATCAAGGCAGCGTTGAAAAAGGCGCGGCTCAAGCCCTGCAAAATCCACATTGTCGCAGCGGCAAGCGACGCGGCAAAAACCGCGATTTTATACGGTGCCTGCTGCGCCGGTCTTACGGCGGTACAAGCCACGCTCAGCGAATTACTCGGACGTTTCGAGAGCGATTTTTCGGTGCTGTGGGATTATGAGGGCAAACAAACCGGTGTCGAAGCCGACTTAAAAATCCGTATCCGGGTCATTTGGATTCTCGTCGTCGTCAGATCCGCGGTATTCAAATATCTCACGAATCCCGATCAAGGCCTGAAAGCAATTTTTTCGACCGATAAAAAAGGGATCAAAGAGAAAAAAGACAGAAAAGTTTCAAAATCACCGCAAAAGCGGAATAAAAAATCATAACCGGTTCAAACCTATCAGTTGAAAGGAAGGTCACTATGGAAATGCATCCTCTGTCTTCTATCATGCAGACCACGATGGAGAATATCAAACAGATGGTGGACGTCAACACAATCGTCGGCACGCCGATTTCGGCTCCGGACGGCACCATGATCATCCCGGT
>CAZTDA010000535.1:0-1818 GCA_964612155.1 uncultured Eubacteriales bacterium
CTCACCGGTCGACGCTTTCCACGCCAGATACGCATATGCAAGAGCGTCGCGCAGGAAGGTATTGAGCAGGTAGGGGATATCGGATACGAGCTCTTTGAAATTGCGCTCGCGGCGGTTTTTGATCTGTTCTTTGAGCAGCATATCGCGCAGGTCGGCAAACCATTTGCTCATCTTATAAATGCGGATGTCCTTGCCGGATTTGGCGTCGGAGGAGGTTTTAATGACGTAATTTTGGCGTTTATCGACCTTGGCCCAGCGATCCTTTTGCTTCTCAACCCATTTTTCAAAAGCAAGGCGCGCGAGCATTTCTGCGGCAGAACCGACCAGAACCAGCACGACGATTAGCGGATTTACAACCGAAAGCACGGTTGTAAACAAGATAAACATCAAAATGTTCTGCGTGGTCTGGAAGAAGTTCCAAATCATCGAGGTGGAGTTGGCTCGGTCGTTAAAGGAGTCGCCCTCGCAGCTCTTGGCCTTTTGGTATTTGGTCTGGCCTTCGGAACCCTCCAGCAGCGCATAATCGCAGTTCAATGTCTTTTTAAAGATGCGATGTTGGAAGTTGACGGTGACTTTCATGAATCGGTTGCCCGCGTTCCCGGAGAAATAGCCGTTGACCGATTCAATCACAATGCAGGCTACGACGAAGATGCCCGTGGCAAGCGCGATTTGCCCGACCGCCGAGCCGTTTGTCACCTGATCGATGACGAATTTGGGCAAATAGATCCAAGCGTAGCGCAGAGCCACCGAACAAATCATTGCCACCGGCAGGGAGAGAACCGTGAATTTGTCGGCCGCCCAGAGGTTTTTGAGCAAAAAGCCCATGTTCTTAAAAACCGAATAAGTGGGTTTGATTTTCTTGAATTTTAGTTTTTCCTCGTTTTCAGGCAATGAAAATCGCTCCTTTCGGGGTTTACGAAAAGGATTGTAACATTGTTATAGGTTTATAATTGATTTTTAACGCCAACGGTCGGATTTTTGACGCGAATGGAAAATTTGAGTGTAGGGGCGCGCATTGCGCGTGAGTCCGGAAGTTGAAAAATGTTATATTGTGCATTGTGCTATACATATTCATTTGTATATGGTTATGAAAGGCGGACGCGCAAGTCGGGCCGTAGCCCGTGGCGCCCCTACGATTTATTTTTCAACGGCAATAAAACTTCGGTGGCAAAGACAGCGGGTTCACCGGGGGTGCCGGGTTCGTGTTGGCGGTTGACATAACCGTTGTGGCGGGCGGCAATGTCGTCAATGCGGATCAAGCCATATCCGTGCTCGGCACTAAAACTGCGCTCCGTGATAGGTGTGGGTTTGCCGGGTTCTGTATGGATGTTTTTCGTCGTGGCATACATCGCGGGTGCTTTTTCTGCCGACTTGCGTGTCTTTTTGACTTCACCCGACATCGAATTGCTGACCGAGATATAGAGTTGTCCTTTCAAAACGCCGATAAAAATGCGCATCCAAGGCCGTGAATCCGCATTGGGTTTGGCACAGGCCTCCATGGCATTATCAAGCAGGTTGCCGATGATGACGCACAGGTCAATATCGGGAATCCCGAGACATTTCGGCACAACCGCTTTGACGCTGACATCAATGTCGCGTTTAAAAGCCAGCGAGAGTTTGCTGTTTAAAATCGCATCAATCATCGTATTACCGGTCTTGACGACGGTATCGACACTGTTCAAATCAAGCTTCAAATCCTCGAGGTATTGACGCAGTTTATCGGTCTCGCCGTCGTCGAGATAGACCTTCATCACCTGGATGTGATTGCGGTAATCGTGCCGCCAGCCGCGCATTTTGGCATAGATATTCTCGACCTCT
>CAZTDA010000536.1:0-1817 GCA_964612155.1 uncultured Eubacteriales bacterium
TTCGGGCCGCAGGTAAAGTCGAAAACAACGTCTTCATAGCCGCAATAGTGCAGATCGAGATCGCGGTCAAGCGATGCCGCATTGTAAAACTCCATCCGCATTTTGTCGTCCCTCCCCTATGTTTTTCTCCATTATATAACAATCTTTACAGATGTCAAGAAACAACATGCGTACAAATGATACACGAATGAATTCATTCCGTTTCTTCCGGTTTTTTATATAATGAAAGCGAAAATCAAATCACCGGAGGAATAAAAAATGAAAGTCATGATCTATGAGGGGCCGAGAAAGATCACCCTCTCCGAAGTGCCCGATTTCCCGCTTGCAAAAAACCAAATCCGGATAAAAACGCTCTATTCCGGACTCAGCCACGGCACCGAGATGAACGTCTACCGCGGCAACACCCCGTTTTTTAGAAACAAGATGGATCCGGAGACAAAGTTATTTGTCCCGGCCGAAAAAGATGCATGGACCTATCCGATCAGAAGCTGTGACCCGGGCGTCTGGTACATGGGTTACGCCAACGTCGGCGAAGTCATCGAGACGGGCGCGGACGTAAAGGACTTTGCGGTGGGCGATATCGTGTTTTCGAATTCGCCCCATCAGTCGCAGGTTGTCCTGAACGCCTCAGACGCGGTCAAACTGCCGAAGGGTTTAAAACCCGAACAGGGCGTTTTTTTTGCCAATCTCATCACCGCCTACAACGCCATCCTCGATTCCGAAATCAAACTCGGCGACAAAATCGCGGTCTCCGGCTTGGGCGTATTGGGACAGCTTATTTCTCAGATGGTCAAGATGTCGGGCGCGCTCGAGGTCTACGGCATCGACCTGTTTGAAAAACGGCGCAGTGCCGCGCTTGAAAACGGCATCGATCAGGTATTCGACCCGACGACGGGCGACGCCGCCATGCAGATCCGAAAACGCACAAATCAAAAAGGTCCCGACTCGGTCATCGAGGCCTCGGGCAACGTCAAGGGGCTGCACAACGCCGTCCGCATCGCCGCGCCCGACACGACCATCACCGCGCTCAGCTGGTATCAGGGGGCGTGCTCCGACCTCAACCTCGCGGAGGAATTTCACCACAACCGCGTCTCCATTCGCTGTTCCCAGATGGTTTACATCAATCCGAAAATCCGCCACATGTGGGACACCGAGCGCAGAAAACAGACCTGTCTGGACTTGATTCAAAAACTCAAGCTCGGCAATCTGATCACAAACATCGTCCCCTACGATGAAATTTCAACGGCCTACGAACTCGTCGACAAGCACCCCGCCGACATCATTCAGGTTGTGCTGAAGTATTAAAGGAGGGTAATTCGATATGAAAATCGGAATCATCGGAACCGGCTGGGTCTCGGGTCTGCATATCAAAGCGCTTCAGAAAATCGAGGGCGTTCAAATTGCCGCGGTCGCCGGAACCTCGCTTGATAAAGCGGAAAAAGCGGCTTTGCCGATCGGTGCGGCAGCCTATGACGATTACCGCAAAATGCTCTCAAAAGAGAAGCTCGACGCGGTCTATCTCCTGACCCCGCCGCATGTCCACGGAGAACCCGAACTGTTATGTGCCAAAGCTGTGCCTGCGGTCTTCGTCGAAAAGCCCGTCGCCAACAACTTCGAGACCGCACTGAAGGTCGAGCGCGCCTTTGAAGACGCCAAAACCGTCGCGGCCTCGGGTTATATGATGCGATATTACGAAAGCATTCACTACGTAAAAAGCCTCTTTGCGATTTCGAATGAAAAACCTGCACTCGTCAACGGCAGATGGGTCACGCCGATGCCGGGGCCGATGTGGTGGCGCACCAAAGCGCAGTCGGGCG
>CAZTDA010000537.1:0-1811 GCA_964612155.1 uncultured Eubacteriales bacterium
ATGGAAGAACCAAGCGGGAAAAACTTTAAACGAGATTGAGAGCAACTGAACCCCATTTTTTGATTTTTGGAATTGTTCGCGGAACCACCTGGGGTCAGACCTAGGGAACCACTTTGGGGTCAGACCTACACATTTGACATATTTGCATATTGCACACAATTAACACTAATCACCACAGCATGAAAGTCATGGGGGCAGTCCTAGACAAGGAAGCCTGGGACAGGTTTATTGTTCGTGCGATGATGAATCAAGGCGTTAGCAGTGCATATTTGCGCCGATCCGCTTTATCGAAGCCTGCTGCAGGGTGAACTGGGCCGCCATCATATTTGGATTGTGGCGCATGAGTGGAAATATGAAACGGAACCGGGGGAGCTGAGCTGATGAAACTACATAGTGAGCGTGGACGCGAGGTTGCCAGCCAATTGTTCGAGGCATTTCAAAAGTCAGGCATTCATGGGCAAAAAGAGATGCCGGAAGATACGCCTCCTGCTGGGGTTGAGGAATCATCGTTGGAACACTTGCTGTTCATCACACTGACCGTTTCGATTGATTATCAGCGTGACGCTGTGACCCTATGGAAAAGGGCAAGAGCAGCATTTGAAAATCCGCAGACCCGTTATCTTTTTGATCCGCAGTCAGTCCATGAGACGTCACCGGAAAAACTTAAGCAGGATATGATGGAAACGGGATTGTCGCAAAAACATGAAAATGATTGTTTCATTTGGCGTACGAATTCGGGCATCTTCTTGAAGAGGTGGCAGGGGGATCCTCGCAATTTTTTAGCCGATTGCAACTGGGATGCGGTCGAGATTTTATCGCGCTTGCGCTCGGACACCCATACGGATAATAACAAGAGCACCTGGGATTTTCCGTTTCTGCGCGGACCGAAGATAGGCCCTTTATGGATTAGAATGCTGCGCGATAACTTGAAATATGAAAATTTACGACGTCTGGAAGAAGTTCCGATTCCAGTAGACATTCATGTTGCTAAAGCGTCTCTTTGTTTGGGGCTGGTAACGGGAGAGTATAAGGGCGCCTTGGTCAATTTGTTTGATTCGATTCGATCGGTGTGGAAAGATAGCAC
Organism: uncultured Eubacteriales bacterium; assembly: GCA_964612155.1. Classification (GTDB taxonomy): domain Bacteria; phylum Bacillota; class Clostridia; order Oscillospirales; family JAKOTC01; genus DAOPZJ01. The sequence continues at coordinate 1,085 of CAZTDA010000537.1, forward strand.
GCTGGGTCTTTATCACAAAGGACGCGACATGATTGCATTGGATGTAGATGAACCGCTATGGACTTTGTCCCGGGTCGGCTGCAAGAGCCGGGACCCGGCTACAGGCAAATGTCTGGCTATGGACCGTTGTGAAGTCAGAGAGTATTGCATTCCGGGGCAAATTCAAATTGAAAAGACGAAGGTGTTGTTGCGGACATGAAAACGTTGTGCATTGCTTCTTGCGGTAAAAGTAAGATTTGGGACAAACAGCCACATGTTGGACCGACGCGAGCCAAGAACGTATATGTCGGTCCATTTTCCGGTGCCTGCGGTCGCTATGCCGAAAAGTTTTACCCCGGTTCTTGGTGCATTCTATCCGCAAAATATGGTTTTGTGTTTCCAGATGAACTGATCCCTGAAAGCTACAATGTTAGTTTCAACGATCGTCGCTCTAACCCGATTTCTGCGGTAGAACTGTGTAAGCAGGCACAAGAGAAGGGATTGTTGGAGTATGACCGGATTGTCGTGATGGGCGGCGCGAATTACCGACAAATGATGGCCATTGTGTTTAAAGGCAAACAGTTAGATTTTCCACTGCAAGGAATGAAGGCTATGGGGCCGATGATCGGGTGGATGAACCAGGCGATTCTAAAAGGTTAATCTGGTTGCAAGCTGAATTTTAAGAAAAAGCCATGGGGTCAGACCTACACATTTGACAAAATGTGGATAATTGACAGAAGGTTGCTAA
>CAZTDA010000538.1:0-1804 GCA_964612155.1 uncultured Eubacteriales bacterium
TACCGATTGTTATGCTTAACAGGCTTGTTGCGTTAAACGCGCCGAAATTCGCCACCTTCACCACCGGCATCCCGTCAATTTCATCCGGGATGACCAAGTCCTTCACGGTCGATTTATCCTTGTAAGTTCTGATGATAACCGTATGGTCCTCAACAGAATAACGAAATCCGTCATAAGTTTTTAAGCTGCAGCCTGAAAGCCCTGCTGTCAAAAGGATCAACAGTAAGGCAAGCAGGAGTGTCTTGACAGCTTTACTCACCCGCATTCACCTCCGCCAACTCCGCGGCGGGCGCTTCCTCCGCCTGCCGGACGCGTTCTTTCAGTTCCTCAATGATTTTTTTGTGTTTTTCTTTTGTTATGTCATAGAAGAAAAATGGCACCATGCCCAGCACACTCCCCAAAATGGATCCCCAAATGTAGATGTTCAGCAGTGTACTGCGGATTCCGTCGTCATAAAACACATCCCAGTCTGAGGTGAAACCCGCCAGCGCCAGAATAAGCGGCAATATCCAACCGGTTGCCTGCCCGATCGGGCCGGTGATCCAGCTGCTGATGCCCTGAATCGAGTCACAGCGTTCCCCGAAGCGCCACTGGTGGTACTCCATAATTTCACCCGCAAATCCGCTGAAAGCACCGCCGGAAACCTCCCCGGTAAAGTTGCGTATCGCCATAAATACCAGCATAAGCACCAGGTTGTTCGTTAAAACTGCAAGAGCGATGCCAACCGTCAGCGCAATGTTGCCAAACATTCCGGCAAGATAAACATCGCGCCGTTCATACCGCTTTATGAGCATAGGTGTGGTGAAAAATCCGAGGTTGCAGGGGATGACAAGAACCGTAGTCACAAACCCCATCAGCCACTCACGGCGCAGCGCATAAACAAAAAATAAGGTCATCAGGTTGCCAGCAATACCGGACCAGGAGCCAATCAAACCGGATATATTCCGAATCCAGAGATACTTATTGCGCAGCACCTGTTTGGCGCCCTTGAGGAAAGTCACCTTCACGCGCAGCTCTTTTTTCAGTTCAATCACGCGTTCTTTGACAAACACCAGGGACAAATTCATCAGCATACCGACACCGCACAAGATAGGGATAAACACCTTGTAAGTTGTCAGTTTGGTATACCCGCCGGTGAACGAAGCCATCAGCGGGAACAGCATGAATAAGATAGTTTGCGGCAGGTTGTAAAAAAACGGCGCGATGGAGAAGAACTTCTGCCGCTCCTGCGAATTCGGAGTAATAAAGTTTATCATACCGATGGTGGACCCGTAGTCCGCGGTCATTGTACCGAGCAGCCCGAAGAGAAAATGCAGGATAACCACCTTGTTTGAATAACTGAAGGCGTTGTAGTTCACATAAGGGATGATACAAAGCAACAGATATATCGGAAGGGAGTAGATTAAGACAAAGGGTTTTGCCCGACCGTATTTTTCGCTGAATTTGTAGCGGACAAACCAATCCGAATAAAAATTGAACACGCTGATGACAAGAACATTGCCGACAATCTGCGGCATGCCAACCAAAAAGCTTTCAAAGGTATCGGGCGGCATGGAATACGCCACAATCCCGAGAATCAGCTTAACACCCATCGCAGTATGGGCAATATTGCGCACCTTCTTGTCCAGGCGGCCGAAGTTTTCATAAATCAGCATGTTCAGCGGTGTCATCCAGGTAAACACATAACCGGAAACCATGCCGATGATGCCGATTTTATAAAAATCCATGACGGATATCCCCATAATGGCGCCGCAGAAAAAACCCGCGTTAAAGCCGATAAACCCCGCCACATACTGGTATATGT
>CAZTDA010000539.1:0-1803 GCA_964612155.1 uncultured Eubacteriales bacterium
AATCTGGGACAGCATTTTATATGAAAAGGTGCGCTTTGAACCGAATATCAAGCTCCTTTTAAACTGCAGCTGCAACAGTTTGACGATGGCCTCCGACAGCCGAATTTCTTCGGTTCGCGGCTGGCAGCTGACGACCTATACCTGGCACACCGTCACGGCGGATTACTTTATCGACTGCTCGGGCGACAGCATTCTTGCGCCTCTTTCCGGCGCGGAGTTCACCGTCGGGCGCGAATCGAGCGCTGAGTACGGCGAAGACATCGCCCCCGAGACCGCCGATCAAAAAACTATGGGGCACAGCTGTCTGATGCAGATGAGACAATACGACCGCAAAATCGAATTCAAGCCGCCTTTTTGGGCTGAAAAGATTACAAAAGAGCAACTTGAAAACCGCGGCAGCGCCGACCCGTCCGTCCCGTTGGAAAACTGGTGGTGGATGGAGCTGGGCGGCACACGCGACACCATTCATGACACCGAGGAGATACGGGACGAGCTGCAAAAGCTGACCTGGGGCATTATCGATTACGTCAAAAACAGCGGCGAGGTGAAGGCCGACGACTGGGGCGTTGATTGGGTGGGTATGCTGCCCGGCAAGCGCGAGAGCCGCCGCTATATCGGGGATCATGTTTTGACGCAGAACGATGTCCGCAATGAGGGTAAGTTTGAGGATGTCGTCGCTTACGGCGGCTGGTCGATGGACGACCACCACCCCGACGGATTCCGCCACAAGGGCCCGCCGACCATCTATCACCCTGCACCGTCGCCCTACGGCATTCCCTATCGGTGTTTATATTCAAAAAATATTAATAACCTGCTGTTTGCGGGCCGTAATATCTCGGCGACACATGCGGCGATGAGTTCCTGCCGCGTGATGGCGACTTGCGCTGTGCTGGGACAAGCGGTCGGAAAGGCGGCCGCCCTCTGCGTGAAATACGCCGTGACCCCCCGGGGCATCTATCAGGCGCACCTCGGCGAACTGAAAGATCAACTGATGGAGGACGACGCTACGCTGCCTTTCAACCGCCGCAAGCCCTCGCCGCTGACTTTGGAAGCCGTCATTACTCCGGATAGCGCCGAGATTTTGCGAAATGGCATCGACCGCGAACTGCCGGACACTGAAAACAAATGGGTCGGTAAATTGGGCGAGAGCGTTATATTCAGCTTTGAGTCCCCCCGCGCTATTCACGGGATCCGCATGGTGTTCGATTCCGACCTGCGCCGTGAGACCATCGGAGACCGCGACGGGCGGCGCAAAATGGGGATGAACTGCAATCTCGAACGCGGAGACACCTCGACCAAATTCCCGGATACGATGCTCAAATCTTATCGCGTTGAAGTGCGGGAAGACGACGGTTGGAAAACCGTTGCGGAGGTTACGGACAATCACCGGCGGCTGGTCATAGACCGCTTTGAAGCGGTTGCGTCCGCTGTCCGGCTTACCCCGTTGCAAACACACGGCTGCCCCGAGGCGCGGATTTTTGCGATTGATATTTTGTGATAGCATAGAACAGGAGAAAAAATATGAGAATCGGAACTTCATCCACCGGCTATTTCAAAGCGGTTCCCGCTGCCGACGATTTTGCGCGCATGAAAAGACACGGCTTTGATTGTGTGGATTTTCAGAGTTTTGGGGACGCGGAAAACGAGCTTTTCACCTGTTCAAATGCCGAATTTGAGCAAAAGCTGAAGGCGATTCGCAAAAGCGCCGAGGAAAGCGGGATTGAAATTTTTCAGTCACACGGGCCCTGGCACTACCCGCTGCAGGATACAACGGAGCAAGACCGCGCAAAACGGTTTGAGGAG
>CAZTDA010000540.1:0-1796 GCA_964612155.1 uncultured Eubacteriales bacterium
AGGTACCGAATCGATGGACATCGTCTCACCTCCGACTCTAATACGAACAAGCGGGTTAATACCTTACAAAAATTACTAAATTATTTTTAACGATAGATGGCGATCAAATTTTCGACGGGGACATCCTCTTGAATGCAGTGTGCGGGGGACAGAATATAGCCGCCGTCTTTAAAGAGGTCACGCAGTTCGGCGCATTTTTCGCGTACCTGTTCGGGCGTGCCGTTCGGTAAAAGCTCCTGTGTATCGACCCCGCCCCAGAAAGAGATCGATTTGCCGTATTCGGCTTTTAGCCGCTCGGGTTCCATCAGATAGGCGTTCGGTTGAATGGGGTTTATAATCTCGACGCCGCATTCAATGAGCGTCGGGATCAGTTGAAACACCGAACCGCAGGTGTGATGTTGGAATTTGGCCTTGGTAAAGGTCTTGGTATAGCGGATGCGCTCGGCAAAAAACGGCATGATGGTATCGCGGAACATATCGACCGACATAAACATGCCGCGCTGAGTGCCGAAATCGTCGCCGCTCGTGGTGGCGTCGATGTAGCCGCCGAGGGCCGAATAATACCGTTCGATCAGGCGTTTTTGGTACTGCCAAATACGGTCGAAAAACCACTCGACGGTCTCGGGTTCGGCGGCAAGGCGATATAAAAAGTCGTCGAAGCCGAACATCCAGCAACCCGTCTCAAACACGCCGTAGCAGGGGTGCTGGGCGATCACGGCGTAATCGGTATTCTCAAACAACTCTTTGGCGTGGGCGGCGTAACCGTCGAACACGCTTTGTTCGATATCGTCGGCAGATGGGTAATAATACTCTTTGATCCGTTCGAACGGCAAATCGTGCAGCGGGTTTTCGACGATTTCAAAATGTCCTCCGACAGAGGCATAGCGGATGCCCCATTCGTCGACAAAACCGTCGGGGGTCTTTTTGCTGTGCGGGCTTTTGGGGGTCGGGAAGCCGCCGGTGAGCCGGGTGTCGGTGTCGAGCGTTTTTAAAATTCGGTCGTCATAAAGACCGGTGCCGGTATATTTCCCGGAAATATTTAAAAGTTTAAGAAGCTGATTCGTCGTCCCCTCGGTCATGATCAAGGTTTGGGGGCAACCGGCGAGGTCGCAAGGCACCCGGTCGGGCGTGCGGTGATTGACGGCGGCGTTAAAACGCTCTCTGTGGGTCATATAAATGGTATCCTTTCGAGGTGATTATTGTTAGTTTAATTATAACACAAGTGTAAAAAAATAAAAATAAAAATGCAACTTAATATTCAATTTCAAATTGTAAACATCTTTCCCGTATGATACAATTTATGTAGTTAGAAAGGGATTCCGTCTGAATTCTGAACTCTGAATTTGATTAATGGGGTGAAATTATGACCGGAAAACAACTGGTATCGGCGGCGCTGTCGCACAAAGAACTGGACACCGTCCCGTGTTTTTGCGGCTTTACGCAGCAGGAATATGACAAAATGGTCGCTTTTATGGGCGAAGAGAAACTCAAAGCACTAATGCCCGACACCATTTTCGGCTATGATTATTGCGGAGAACCGCGTCTGATGGAGGGCAAGCCCGAGCATTTTCAAGACGATTTCGGCGTGATCTGGGATCGCAGCGGCGCGGACAAGGATATCGGCGTGGTGGCAAACCATGTGATTCCCGAGCCGGATATGAAGTATTGGAACCCGCCCTCGGTTGCCGCTGCCAAGATGCGCGCTGCAGCAGAAAGGGTTACTTCTGAGGCAGGCGACCGGTTTTCTTATGTCGGCATCGGCTTTTCGCTGTTTGAGCGCTATTGGACGCTGTGCG
>CAZTDA010000541.1:0-1794 GCA_964612155.1 uncultured Eubacteriales bacterium
GCTCTCTGATAACGGAATGGGGTCATTGATTCAAGCGCGATTTCAATTGATCCCGGAGGGCGCTGTACTGGCGATTTGCGTTTTGTTGCTTGCCGAAGTTTTTCGGTACGGTTGCATGCTGCAAAACGAACACGATACGACCATTTAGGAGGAAGTCATGCCGATTATCATACGACTGGATCGGGTGATGGCCGACCGCAAGATGTCATTGAACGAATTATCGGAACGGGTCGGAATCACCATTGCGAATTTATCTAATTTAAAAAACGAAAAGGTCAGCGCCGTCAAGCTCAGCACGATGGAAGCCATCTGTGAGGCGCTGCACTGTCAGCCGGGGGATTTATTTGAATACCGGGAGGAATGACAATTCTATTCAAAAAGCGCCTGCCGACGGCAGGCGCTGAATCATTTTGTTTCATTATTTATTATAGAAACGATGCGGGTGGATGATTTCCGCGTCTACATTTTTTCGCAAATAATCAGCGGCACATTCATCTCGTCGGGGGTGAAACCGGCGTGGGCGGCGGCAAAGCTGTGCGATTCTTCTTTCGGTGCAACATCCAGGGAAATTGCACCGGTTGCGACCGCCAAATAATCGCCCAAAAATCGCAAAGCACGTGGGTGGGGTTCGCCGTCGCCGAACAGTTTTCCTGAGAGGACTTCTTCTTTTGTAAGAAGCACATAATCGTTTCCGAATTGCGCCGTAAAAGCCGCTTCAAAATCCTGTTCCCTGCCCGGTTTGACCGTGAAAGTCAGCGCTCTCGCTTCAATAGAGGGCATGCGGGAAAGGCAGTCCGTGATTTCGGGATAGTCGGGGAGATAGCGCCACTCGACATCAACCAAACCGTGGTCGGCGGTGATGATGACCAAAGTATCGGACAGTTCGGCGCAGAGTTTTTCGACCTTTTCATTGATTTGTCTGATCTGTTCATGCACTGCTTCATGCGTTGTTCCGAAATCGTGCATATCGTAATCCGGCTGATACCAATAGGTGTGAATATAATTGCGCTGCGGCTCCGCACAGATTGCTTTGACGGTTTCGCAGATTTCATCGATGCTCTTGGTTTTATAACTTGAAAAAAATGAGACGGGTGAGGCCTTTACCGCTCCGCCGGTCGCGGCTTCTATTTTTGTGTAGATGCTTTCATAGGGGATATAGCGCCGCGCAACATTGTAATCTGCGGCTTGACCGTCCGAACCGGAGATGGTGTTGGGAAAAACACTGACGTTTTTCCCGATTTCCTCAAAATATAAACTCCAACCGAGCCAGCCGTGTTCAATCGGAGCCAATCCGCTTTCAAAAGTCGTGATGGCGGCGACCGTGGTCGGCGGGAACACCGAGGAGACGGTCTCTTTCAGATGGCGACGCAAAAAGGCATCCTCCGGCAGGTGCTTTTTCAAGATCGCGGTGCCGAGGCCGTCAAATAACATTAAAACGACGTTTTTATAGTTCTTTTCAAGCAGGTTGTCCAGCGTTTTTAAGGACTTATGCGGCGTGGGTACGCCGTAATGTTTTTGCAACGAGGCGATCAGTGCCAACAAGCTGTTGTCATAATCGACCGGAATTTTACGATCGTACTTGGCAAATAGGTCATCGATATAGGGGACATATTTCCGCCCGATAAATTCGCCTCGCCCGATCATCCCTAAAATCTGCTTACTTGTCGCCCATTGTGCATCGCAGGTTTCACCTTCTTGAAAAATGACCGATTCAATCGGGCAATCACAGTGATAAACCCATATGTCGGAGATATCCGGGAAATTGCGAAATTGACGCAAAAAGCTGAGATAAAG
>CAZTDA010000542.1:0-1793 GCA_964612155.1 uncultured Eubacteriales bacterium
GCCAAAGCGGTCGGCGACGTTATCAGCTCGGGCGACGTCAAATGCTCGGGATCATTTCACTGCTGCGGAAAAATCGAGGCGGCACTGGTCTCGTGCTCCGGTTCAGCAAGAGTTGACGGAAGCATCAAAGCGGGCACCATCAAGGCATCCGGTGCGGTTCGGGCAAATGATATGGAGGCGGAGCGCATTGTTGTCAGCGGCGGCTGCCATGTACCGGGGCTGATGAACGCCGAGACCGTTGAGATCAACATCGGCGGAAGATGCACTGTCGGCAGCATCGGCTGCGGAAGATTGACGGTAAAACTGGGAGCCGGAAGCGGATGGCTCTGGTTCGGGCGCAGAAGAGACGATCTGCTGGAGGTCGGCACCATTGAGGGCGACGAGATTGAACTCGAAAACACCACGGCGGACATTGTGCGCGGTAAAAACGTGATCATCGGCAAAAACTGCAATATCAAAACCGTGGAATACAGCCAAAATCTCTCGGTCGATCCGTCGAGCACGGTGAGAGAGCAGGTAAAGATTTAAAATCTTGCGCGGTACACAGCCGCATACTGACGCAACAAATAGTGATTTTGAAACAAGGGGGTCGTATGGCTCCCTTATTTTTTTACAGTGGTTAAATTTATTCCGTTTATAAAACGAATGGCGGCTAAAGGTTTGATAATTGTTAACGAACGGTTGGATGATGCATATCCAACGGCCGCAATCGAGATAGACGGATTATGTGAAAAGCTCAAAAAAAGTGCCCATTGTAAACCCAATAACAAAATGCCGAATGGGGTCGCAATATCAGTTTCAAATCTGCTATGCTTTTTTATGGAAGCAGGTACAGATATCGCGTGACCGGATCGAGTGTTTTAAATTTAGGGGGTATAAAAATGAGTATAGAACAATTAAGGAAACGACTGAAAGAATTGAGAGAAAGAGGGCTGTTGGGAGCGGGATATACCGCACCGGAGCTTCCGGGTATGGGAGACCCGTATGAATCGATGAATCAAAATCCGGTCGATACCTATCAAGCGCCGGAAATTGTTGAGCCGACAATCCCGGAGCCGGAGACACAGCCGATCTACGAGCCGGAAGAGGATGATTTTAACATGCCTGCCGCTGTTCCGGCTGTAAATACACAGAGCGAAAGCGCAAACAATTCGGCAACCGCACCGAAAATGGGTCAAAACGGCTCGAAAGCGTTCGATGAGATTTTGCGGGATGTTTCGGAATATTACAAAGAGGAACGCAGCAAGGCCTTGACTGATGCGTACAACGCCGGACTGAACGGTTTGGACATCACGCAGGAGATCAGAGCGGATGCTGCGGTCGGGGGCTACTTGGAGCAGATCGAGGCGTTGTACAACGCGGGACAGGCAGACGCGCGGGCAAGAACGGACACTGCGGCAACCTCGAGTGCAAACAGCAATCAAACCGGTGTTGACAATCCGGAAAATTTAGGGTATACTGCGGGTAATACCACAGGGTATACCGGTGTGGATACGGTTGAACCCGTTAAATATACAGATACAGCAACTAATTATGGGACATCAAATACGAACGGTAGTGCAAGCAATTCGACTTCAAGTGACAAGTCCTATGAAATCAGCGATTCTGAAAAAGAACTGAATTACATGATGGATATGCTGTTCATGAACGGCGCGGCGAGCAGTGCGATTCCGAGCGTTCAGGAGGCATATCAATGGCTTATGAATCCTAATAAAAACATGTTGGGTAAAGATTTTTACGAAAAGCTAAATCAGGTAAAAGAAACATTTTATGCCTTTATGGGAGGCATCAGT
>CAZTDA010000543.1:0-1776 GCA_964612155.1 uncultured Eubacteriales bacterium
ATTTGATGTCTTTAATCAGGTTCTCATAATAGGCATCATCTTTGATTATTACACTTTCGGATGTCGCGGGTAAACTGCTGCTGATTTTGCTTTGCTGACTTTGAGTTGTAGAATTTGCAGAATTCACGGAATTTGATGTCGTACATCCACAAAGATATATTACCATCAGCAATACACATAATGTCTTTTTCATATTGATCTCCCTTTTCATCAAACAATTCTTCTTAACAATAAGATTAATATAAAATACTCTTCTGGACTTATCCAAATTATAGTTTAAATTTACCAGATTGTCAATATTTAAAAATACTTCATCGCTTTAGTTGACAAAAGCGATGAAGTGGTGTATAATGGGGGTATAAACCTTGAGAGGTGGATCCCGATGACCGAAAAATTGCCGTTGTTTGACCGAATTCCGCTTCAACTGCGCGCCCTTTATGAGCGCTGCGGCTATCAAAAATATCGCATGGATAAGTTCGAGACCTACGACACCTACCGCGAGAACAAGAGCTTTTTGACGGGGGAACGGATTATCACGTTCACCGGGGCGGGCGGTCGGCTGATGGCTTTAAAACCGGACGTGACGATCAGCATCATCAAAAATGTTGCTCCGGACACCGTACGCGAAAAACTGTTTTACGACGAAAACGTGTTTCGGATGAAAAAGAGCGACGGCGAAGTGCGCGAAATCGGGCAGACGGGACTGGAATACATCGGCGCGGACGACGCTTTTTCCGAGGCCGAGGTGGTGATTTTGGCCGCAAAATCGCTGGCGATGCTCGACGAAAACCATCTTTTAAATATCGGTCATATGGGCTTTTTGGCCGGGATTTTCGAAGATTTAAGTGAAGATATTTTAAATGCGTTGACCGGGAAAAACCGCACGGCGCTGGCGGATATCTGCGGCGACGACGGACTTGCGCAAACGCTCTGTACGCTGTGCGAAAAGCCGACCAAGGAACTCGAATTTTTAAAAGGACTTGTCAAAAACGAACGCACGCAAGCCGCATTTGAGGAACTGAAAGCGTTGGCGGGGCTGCTGTGCGCGGCGGGTCTGGAAGAGCGAGTTCGCATCGACTTTTCGACGGTCAACTCACCGGATTATTATAACGGTATTGTCATGCGCGGATATATCTCCAAAGCGGCCTCGGCGGTGCTGGCGGGCGGGCGTTATGACAGCATGATGCGGCGGTTCGGCAAGCCACAGAACGCCATCGGGTTTGCGATTTATTTGGGTGAACTGGAGCGGGTGTTTTACGAGCCGAAAGAATTCGATACGGATATTTTACTGGTCTACGGCGACTGCGACCCCTGCGAGGTGTTGCAAAAAGCCGAGGAGATGCGGGCGCATGGGTTTAGTGTGCGGGCGGAAAAAGACCAAAGCGCCGGTGTGCGCGCCAAGAAAACCATCATTTTAGAGGGTTAATGATATGTTGAATATTGCGCTTCCCAAAGGCCGCTTAGGCGACCAGGTATATGATAAATTTCAAAAACTCGGGCTCAGCTGTCCGGATATGGACGGCAGTGACCGCCGGTTGGTGTTTGAAAATGCCGAGGCGGGAGTTCGCTATTTGCTGGTCAAGCCGTCCGATGTGGCGGTGTATGTCGTGCACGGCGCGGCGGACATCGGCGTGGTCGGCAAGGATGTTTTGCTCGAGACCGAGCCGGATGTCTATGAACTCTGTGACCTTGACATCGGCAAATGCCGCATTGTGATCGCGGCGAAAAACGGTTTTGTCGAGGATCCCTCGGTACCGCTGCGGGTTGCGACCAAAT
>CAZTDA010000544.1:0-1771 GCA_964612155.1 uncultured Eubacteriales bacterium
GACAAGACTGACGTCCTGCGATACCACCCAAATTGATAACCATTGAAGTTATCCGCTCTGCCCCGCACCAACATGCGAGCCGTGTTTATAACGGGTACGGTTCCCGTCGGTGATCGGCAAATGCCTTATTCCGCCCTCATAAGCCCATTCGCTTTAATCCTGACTGTCGCGATTACACCGCCCGCGACTCTCTGAAAATCGGTTGTCAAAGCTACTTCATTTACTCAAAGGTTTGCGTATTCAATTTGTTGTTTATTATATCAGCTATCTGCTGTTTGTCAAGAGGTGAAATAAAAATATTTTCAATACAATTCTTGTCCGGAACAACGATTAAAAGTACAAAATTTTAACGGTGAAATGCGCATGGTTGCAAGGATATTGCCGTTTTTGGGGTTAAATAGGCGAGTTCTATTGTGTTATGCTCGACGAGGAATGGAAACAAAAATCAAGAAAGGAAATAACTGACATTGGATAAAAATCTTATCTCCCGACTCGGGGCTTTCTTTTTGGTCAAGAATTTTGTATACTGAATATAGGCCATTAATCTTTTTCGGCACTACCCAAGGAGGTTTAAAATGAACGAATTTAAGGACTTAAAAAAACTCGGTTTCGGTATGATGCGCTTTCCGCAAAAAGAGGAAAAAGTAGATATGGATGAGCTGCGCCTGATGGTCGACGAATTCCTCGCGCGCGGTTATAAATATTTTGACACGGCTTATGTCTACGGCGACGGCAACTCCGAGGAAGTCATCGGTGAACTGCTCTCCTCGCGGTATCCGCGCGATGCGTTTTATCTGGCGACCAAAATGCCTTCAAAAGTGACGAATACCTCGGAGGAGATGGAAGCAGCTTTCAATTTGCAGCTTGCCCGTACCAAGGCCGGTTATTTTGATTTTTATCTGCTGCATGCCATCGGACGCGGCAACATCGAAGCCTTTGACAAAGCGGATGCGTGGGAATTTTTACAGCAAAAAAAACGAGAGGGCTTGATTAAACACGCAGGATTCTCATTCCACGACAGCGCCGAGATGCTCGATGAAGTGCTGACCGCGCACCCGGAAGCCGAATTCGTCCAGTTACAGATCAATTATGCCGATTGGGAAGACCCGAAGGTCCAGTCCGGTTTGTGTTATGATGTCGCAAGAAAGCATAACAAACCGATCATCATTATGGAGCCGGTCAAGGGCGGCAATCTGGCCGGGATGGGTGACGATATCCGCAAGGTCTTCACCGACGCCGCACCCGATCAATCCGTCGCCTCGTGGGCAGTTCGGTTCGCGGCTTCGCTCGACGGCGTACTAGTCATGTTGAGCGGTATGTCCGACCTCGAACAGGTCAAGGACAACCTCGCTACCTTTGACGATTTTAAACCGCTCACGGACAGTGATATGGCGGTTATCAACAAGGTTCGCAAAATGCTCTCCGAGGTCGAGACCATCCCCTGCACCCGCTGCAAATATTGCGTCTCCGGCTGCCCGAGTGAGATCAATATTCCCGGCGTTTTGGGTGTTCTCAATGAGCATGCGATTTATCACAATTCCGTGCGCGGAAAAGGCCATTATTTCTGGGTCACGAAAGAATCCGGAAAGGCATCCGATTGCACCTCCTGCGGTCAGTGCGAAGCCCAATGCCCGCAGCACATCGACATCATCAACCAATTAAAAAAGGCCGCGGAACTGTTTGATTGAGCGTCATAAAGTTAAAAAGTAAATAGAAACAGCGATTAAATCAATAGATTTAATCGCTGTTTCTATTATTTTCGTCAATCTTG
>CAZTDA010000545.1:0-1758 GCA_964612155.1 uncultured Eubacteriales bacterium
CATGCCGCATTACTCCTGCTCCATTGAATCTTGATTATAAAAAACCAGACAGAAATCATCGCGACTTCAATCTGGTGATACTGGATTCATTTTAATTTTTCAGCTTTGCGGTCGGTAAAAATGTTCCTCGATTTTTTCCAGATGCCGGCGCATAAAATCACGCGCTTTTTCCGGCTGTTTCTTTTTGATTGCGTCGTAAATCAGTCGATGATCCTCCAGCACAGACATCCGTTGCCCTTCCAATAGATAAATCGAATCCTGACTCGACTGCATTCCTTCATTAAATACGGCGGCGATCGTGTCATACACGTTGCAGTAAGCCGGGTTATGCGTCGCTTTGATTAAAGCCCGATGAAACGCCAAATCGCTTTGCGAAGTGTTTTCGCCGCGTTCTATCGCCTCAGCCATCGACAGCAAACAAGCTTTGATCTGAGAAATGTCCGTGCGGTCGGCCCGCCGGGCAGCCAGATATGCGCCTTCCGGTTCCAACCCTTTGCGCAACTCCATGATCTGCAGCATATTTTCGCGGTTGGTCAGCAATTTCATCGTCAAGGGATTGGTCAATTTATCATTCACATCACGCACAAAAATGCCCGAACCATGTTTCACTTCAATCAACCCGGCCGTTTGCAGGGCGCTTAACGCTTCACGCACCGCGGTTTTGCTCACGCCGAAATAGAGCGACAGCTCTTTTTCCGATTGCAATCTGTCTCCGGGCTGCATATTGTTCGACTTCAGCATTTCTTCGATGCCAATGATGACTTCTTCATACAGCTTTTTTTTCTTTATCTGCGTCATGCCGACCTCGTCCTCAATTGATGTTACATTGAATTATACACTAGAATTTATTGAGGTCATAATTTTTTGTTGCACGGCCTACTTGCTATTCAACTATCACCCAATTCGGATATAAGTAAGTGATCACTTACTTATATCCGAATTGGGGGTGTCGGCTTTGGAGCAACCAATAACCAAGCGCGAAAAAATCTTGCAGGCAACGCTGGAGTTAGTCCAGGAACAAGGTCTGAACGAATTGACTACAGCAAAGATTGCCCGCCGCAGCGCCACAGCAGAAACCATCATCTACCGACATTTTTCCGGCAAACAGGAAATTCTCATCGAACTGTTGCAACGCGTTGGCAATGATTTTCAAAAAACAGCAGAAGCAATTTTCGCCGAGGACATCTCCCCTACCGAAAAACTGTCGAAAATGTCTGCCGGTCATTTAAGTTTCATTAAGAAGACCAAAGGAATCTCACGAATCTTGTTTTCCGAACAGATTCATCTTGCTCCTCCTGCTGACCCGCTCAAAATTGCCGCCCGGGCAATCGCTGCCGATTACCGTAATTGCGTCAAACAAATCATTTGCGACGGCAAAGCAACCGGCGATTTTGACACAGAGCTCGATGCAGAAACCGCTTCACGCAGCTTCATGGGATTGCACTATCTGTTAATGCACGAATGGTCGCTGGACAGTTTCACTTGGGATCTGCAGGAACTCAATACTTCGATCGCAGATTATTTTATCAAGGCCTGGAAAGCAAAATAGGTAGTGAGAAAACCGCTAAGAGATAATTAAAAACAAAGTAAAGGATGTGACTGTAGTGAAATGGTACCATAGCATTCGTTTTCGCCTGATGATGATTATTTCCAGTCTCGTTGTAGGTTCACTAATTGTCGTATCCGGCACCAGTTATTACTTCGCCAACCGCTACCTGTCGGAAAGCATCAGCGCCACCGAAGCCTCCGTCGCATCCG
>CAZTDA010000546.1:0-1755 GCA_964612155.1 uncultured Eubacteriales bacterium
GGCATCCTTGCCGGTGAAAAAGCATTTCTTCTCCGCGCAGTCGCCAACGGCGAAAATGTCGGGGTCGGTCGTTCGGGTATATTGATCGACCACAATTGCCCCTTTGCCGTTCAATTCAAGCCCGGCCTCTTTTGCCAGAGCGGAATTGGGTTTGACGCCCAAGCCCAGGATTACTATATCAGCAGGAATCACTTCGCCGCTTTCCACTTCGACGCCCTCTGCCACGGTGGCGCCGACAATCTTTTTGACTTTAGCTCCAGTCAGAAGCCGTATGCCATTTGCAGTTAACGAAGCCTCGATGTCGTCGGTAAAGCTTCGGTCGAATGCTTGCCATAAACAGGCATCCGCCAACTCGATCAAGGTAACGTTTTTCCCTGACAAACGAATCTGTTCGGCGAACTCAACCCCGATAAACCCGCCGCCAATGACAACGACGTTTTGCACTGTTTGCAGTTTGTCGAGCAGAGAATTCAAGTAGTCCTGGTTTTTGTAGACAGCAAATACATTTTCCAGATCATTGCCTGGAATGAAGGCGGGAATAATCGGCAGGGAACCGGTGGCCAAAATCAATTTCTTGTACTCAATGCTTTCATTGCCCGCCAGGGTGACAATTTTTGCCGACCGGTCGATTTGGGTTACCCGATCGACTATTACGTGTACGCTTGAATCTAACAGACCGGTATCCGGCATCACATTTTTGTCCGTGTTGTTCAGCGTGCCATAAATGTAAGGGATGCCGCAAGGAACCATGACCTTTTCTGTTTCGCGAACCAGGGTAATGTCGATGTCACCATAGGCTTTTCGTGCGGTTGTTGCGGATAGAACTCCGCCGGCGCTCCCGCCAATCACTAACAGGTCGGTTTTTTTCATCGGTTTCTTCCTCCTAAAACTGATTTGGATTATTTCGGGCTTACGATTCCGTGTCCGGAAAGAACTCGCTAATAAGCGACTGCACCAGACTGCGCGTCTTTTCATCGTAAAGTGAATAGTAAACGTTGGTTCCTTCTCTTTTGCCGGCGATAATCTTCGCTGACTTCAGTTTGGCTAAATGTTGTGAAACGGTCGATTGCGCTTCACCGAGACAGTTTTGCATGTCGGTAACATTGGAATGTTGTTTTTCACACAAAGTTTTGACGATGCACAGTCTTTGCGGGTGGGCCAAGGCTTTAAGCAGATCCGCCAATTTGTTGAACGCTTCAGGTTCTGTACGATAAAGATGCTGCACCATAATCCCTCACTCGCTCTTTATATCGTAATATTTGTATATTGCGATATGTGAATTATAGCACGTGCTCTGAATAATGCAAGATGGTGACAGAAAAATTGAATGATTTCAATATCAGCCAACCTGTTTGCAATAAAAAGAAAGCCAACGACCATTTTTTGACCGGCAGCTTCATAAACTATTCATAAACCCCAAAAAGTTGTTGACATATGTTCATAATCGAAGTACTATTATTATGGGCATATGACAAAAATGGCGCCGATCAAAATCATATGAAACCGAAAAACAATAAAGGAGTGATTGATATGCCAAGAGGAGATGGAACCGGACCGATGGGGATGGGACCGATGACGGGACGCCGTGCGGGATTTTGCGCGGGGGCTGTTGCGCCGGGGGCGATGAACGCTCCGGGAATGTTCGGCGGTTTTGGTTGCCGGCGTGGCGGAGCTGGAATGATGAGGGGTGCAGGATTTCAAGCTAGAAATCAGTTTGCGGCCCAGCAGGGCTTGCAAGCAAATGCGATGGTTGGT
>CAZTDA010000547.1:0-1740 GCA_964612155.1 uncultured Eubacteriales bacterium
ATCAGCATTGACGATCAGTTGCGGATAACCAAAAGCGAATCAGCTACAACTTTTATAAACTCCGCTATCAATAGCCACACGCATAGTTTTTCGTTACCCGAAGGCTACGGTGAGCAACATGTGAATGCCGATCCGCTGATTGACCTGAAAAATATCTGTGTGAAATACGAAGAAAAACAGGTGCTCTCTGATGTGAACTGGGTGATTCGCAAAGGAGAATTTTGGCAATTGGTCGGACCGAACGGATCAGGTAAAAGCACACTTATTTCGATGATTACCGGCGACAATCCGAAAGCCTACGGACAGAACATGATGCTTTTCGGCATGAAAAAAGGAAGCGGCGAAACCATTTGGGATATTAAAAAGCAAATAGGTTACTTTACTCCGCTTATGATACATCAATTTACCCGAAACGATTCTGTTGAAAATATGATTATCTCCGGACTGAACGATTCTGTAGGACTATACCTCACTCCCACCGATTTGCAAAAAGATCTGGCCGGACACTGGCTCAGTATGCTTGGCTCGTCTTTCGCCAACAAATCGTTTCAGCAGTTGTCCATTGGTCAGCAACGCATGGTGATGGTAGCCCGCGCCATGGTAAAACATCCGCCACTGCTAATTCTTGACGAACCCACCATTGAACTTGATGATGAAAACAGCCGGCTTTTTATCGATATGGTAAGAGCCATAGCGTCTGAAAAGAAAATCGCTATCATTTATGTTTCACACCGCGATGAAGAAGATCTGCATCCCGACATGGTTTATGAACTTGTAAAAGCGGAAAAAGGATATACGGGAAGAGTGCAAAACAACTGATTTTTGTAGCTCTTGAACTTTTTTAATCCTCATTATGTTATTTCATATAAGTAAATGCATTTTACAGCTAATTACTTTTAATACATTTGTTTTTTGATTGATATTATTTTGATTTGATAGTATTTTTGTGATTTTTTCTTCAATTTATTTTTGATATTCTGAAAAAATGCTTTATCTTTGCACTGTTTTTAAAAAAATGAGCATAAATGATCAACAATTTCCTACATATTCTTCTACTCGGTATTATTATTCTCTTGCAAAACAAGCAGAAGTGAGTTTGGTATGTAGTTAATTATAAATATTATGAAGCCTTCTCACTACGGTGTAGAAGGCTTTTTTTTGACCCACGTGGATACAATAAATTGTAAATAGTAAATGATATAATAGTAAATTTAAGAATATGGACAGATTATTTATTTTCGACACCACATTACGCGACGGCGAACAAGTTCCCGGTTGCCAGTTGAACACCATTGAAAAAATTCAGGTGGCAAAAGCCCTCGAGGGTTTGGGTGTGGATGTGATTGAAGCGGGTTTCCCTATCTCAAGTCCCGGCGATTTTAATTCGGTAGTGGAAATATCAAAAGCGGTTACGTGGCCAACTATTTGTGCCCTGACACGCGGTGTACAAAAAGATATTGATGTAGCTGCCGATGCTCTGAAATTCGCAAAAAACAAACGTATTCATACGGGTATCGGAACATCCGAATTCCATATTAAACATAAATTCAACTCCACTCAGGAAGAAATTCTGGAACGTGCGGTAGCTGCTGTAAAACACGCTAAAAAGTACGTGGAGGATGTGGAATTCTACTGTGAAGATGCAGGCCGTACCGATAATGTTTATCTGGCACGTGTGGTAGAAGCAGTTATTAAAGCAGGTGCTACCGTTGTAAACATTCCTGACACAACGGGTTATTG
>CAZTDA010000548.1:0-1738 GCA_964612155.1 uncultured Eubacteriales bacterium
TTACACCATGCGGTGGATTACCGAGTTCGTCAACAACTGGGCTCCGTGGATCGTCTCAAACGTACTCTCGGTCACGGCGCTGACAGTCAAAGATACCGACACGCGTGAGGCCGTGGTCAAGCGCTCGTTGGAATTCTTGGACGTCTTCACCGAAACCTATGACGACGACGGCGGCTGCGACGAGGGCGCGGGGTATTGGGTTGCGGCGGGCGCGGCATGGTTTGACGCGCTGGAGCAGCTTTATGACATGACCGGAGGCAACATTGACATCTTCGGGCACGCGTTCACCCGAAAAGTCGGTGAGTATATTATGAACGTGAACATCGGCGGTAAAAAATTTGTGACCTTTGCCGACGCGCACAACGAGTTAAAAACACTGGATTTCGGCGTAATTTATCGGTACGGAAAACGGGTAAACAGCGAACGGCTGAAAAACTTTGCCGGCGCATATCTTGACGACAAAACCGTGAATACCGAGGGCAACCTGAACTTTTTTATGCACCGATGTGTCAAGAACCTGATTCAATCCGTGGAACCGTCCGCAGGTTATCAGCCGCCAAAAACCGCCTATTACGACGGGATGCAGCTCGGCGTGATGCGCGGCGAACACCTGTATACCGCTTTCAAAGGCGGACACAACAACGAGAGCCACAACCACAACGACGTGGGCAGCTTTATTGTCTATTTCGACGAACAGCCGTGGCTGATCGACGTCGGCGTCGGCACTTACACCCGCGACACCTTCAACGAAAACCGTTATCAAATTTGGACGATGCAGTCAAGCTGGCACAATCTCCCCGAGATCGGCGGAAAAACGCAGCATAACGGCGGCGAATTCAAAGCCGACAAGTTCACGTTCGACGAAGACAAATTGACCGCATTTATCAGTTATAAAGATGCCTATGAAAAAGGCACAGACGTTAAGGTCTGCACCCGTGAATGGCGTTTAAAAGGCGATGTTTTGACCGTGAAAGATCACATTGTCTGCGAAAACCCGACCGAGGTGTGCTGGAACTTTATGCTGCGCGATAAGCCGGAATTGACCGAAAACGGTTTTTCGCTGAACGGGCATACTTTGACCGCAGAGTTCCCCGTAAAAGTGATCATCGAACCTAAACCGTTGGACGATGTGAGCTTAAAAAAGGACTGGGATCGGGAATGCCTGTATCGGGTGAAGATGGTACCGGAAGTCGGCAGGGAATATACCGTGACCTTCCGTGTGATTTGATCACTCTACTTTACTCTCGGTTAAAAGGTCAACGATCTTTAAAAATGCCTTTGCGCCGTCACGCAGAGCCAGCACATCCTCCTTGGCGTTTGCTTCGATATATAAATCCAGTTTTTCCATATATCGCGCAATGCTTTCGGTTGCTTCAAGCCCCTTGTCGGTTAAAAACAGATTTACCACGCGTTCATCGGCGGCGTTGCGTTCGCGGCGCAAAAAGCCCTGTTGCTCCAAGCGTTTGCAGAGTGTTGAAGCGTTGCCCTGAAACAACGCGGCGTGATCGGCCATACCGCCGACTGTGGTAAATTTGCCGTGTCGAATTCCCATCAATACGCGGGACTGCAAAAAGGTCAGCCCTTGTTTTTGCGCATACGGTTCCAGCACCTTTTCGTTGAATGCTCTAAACGCACTTAACATTTCCCAGATACCGCCGTGCGGATGATGATGCGGATTGAATTTTTCCGGCTCATTGTTTTCCATGCAGACCCTCCGAATGAATATAAATATGAGATA
>CAZTDA010000549.1:0-1733 GCA_964612155.1 uncultured Eubacteriales bacterium
ATAAAGTATCTTCCCGCCGCTTTGGTAAATCAAAATTCCGTAACCGTTGTCAAGCATCATATAAATTTCCGGTGCCGAACAATCAATTTGATTCACCGTTCCGCCGCTTAGCAGCTGATATTTTGCGATCTGTTCTTCATTCATGAACATGTTGCTGTTTTTCTTCACCACCCTGCCGGATGTAACCGTCTTGCCGATCAATTCGGTTTTCATCTGCGATACGATGGTTATGATTTCCGGATATTCAAGCATGTTGACCCTCCAAAATCTCAATCGCCTTTTGTATCGCTTCCAGCACTCCGGCGTCATTTTTTGCAATCTGCGAAAGCGTTAGTTCAATCATCTCGCCGAAATACCCGGCGGCATGCCGCGTCCAAATCGCGCAGCCCTCAAGGCCGATCAAGGCCCAGGCGAGGTCGTGTGTATAGCCGTTGCAAGGCCCGCCGATTTTTTCCCACAACGGCTTCAGTTCGGGATTGCTTAACTTTTTCATGTCGCCGATGTTTTCATAAACCGCTGCGTCGCCGTCGCGGTATCTGCGGAAAACCTCCGCAAAATTGTGACAGTTGAACGTATGCCACATCGTGTCGGCAACCCGCTTCATGCGCGCTTTTTTCTCCTCGACATCCACCCGACCCAAACTGTCGGCAGTGTATAATCCCATCTTTTCGGTGTACCCACCCCAGAAGTTTTCATCCCGGTTATACTCCATCACCCGCCGGATGCGTTTCAAACCGTCTAAAACCGTGTAACGCGGCGCAATCTTTTCGCCAATCATATAAACTGCTTCTAACTCGTCATATGTAGGCGCACCCTCCGGCTTCTTCTGCGCGTTGGTAAAGTCCGGGCAAATCAATGCGCCGTCAACTACGGCGATATCGTCTTCATACCCCGTGATCACGCGAAACCGACCTTCACCCGTTTTAACCTTGGCAATTACCGGTCTGCCCGCGTCAATCGATGTGACGATCGCGGCTTTAAATTCACTGAGTGCAGTCAACTTTCGGTATTCATATCCTGCGAACCCGAATAAAAATTCAACCGTATCGTCAGTGCCGCAGCTGTCCTCTTCGGTCTCTCCGATCTGCTTTTGCATCTCGGTTGGTGTGCCGTCAAACCGGCAGCGTAAAGAGCTGCGCCCGCACATGGTGTCAAACAGGAAAAAATATTTCTCTTGAATCGAAATCGGCGTGTTTCCGCCCTTGCCGCAGTTGCCACAGCTGTTGCACGTTTTTCCAGCTAATTGTCTGCATTCGTAATCGGCATTCCCGACGGCGATATTTTCAAGGAACATATAGACCGAAGCAAAGCAGTTGATAAAATCGGTGACCGTGAATCCGCAGAATGGGATTTGGAAATCAAGTTCTTTTTTCATGTTAAGTTTACTCACCTTCTATTTTATGTTCTTATTTAAAACACGTACAACTTCATCCATGCAAGCGGCGCATTCCCGCAGCTTAGCAGTAATCTTCGCCCGTTTCTCGTGATCCTGCAGCACGGCGAGCGTAATATTAAACCCGCCGCCGAGCGCCTCCAAATCTTCTCCGTTCTGGTTATTCCACAGGCGCCCCATCTGCTTGTACAAATCGGCGACTTCTTTTAAAAATGTAAAATCCGGATTAAGTTGTTGTGCCTTTTCCAAAAAGCTGAAACAACAGCTGCCGTTCGTGGCGAGATTGCAGATATAATTGGTGTACAGCTCCCAACCGTCAAAGCCCTCGGGCTTCATACCG
>CAZTDA010000550.1:0-1732 GCA_964612155.1 uncultured Eubacteriales bacterium
AAAGTGATCGACACGGCGATCAAATACGGCTACGAGTCGCCGGAGGCGTTCGCCAGAGCGTTTAAAAATCTGCACGGCGTGATGCCCACTTCGGCGCGCGTGACGGGCGTTGTGCTCAAAACCTATCCTCGAATGACCTTCCGCATTTTTATCAAAGGAGACAGCGAAATGAATTATCGCATCGAGGAAAAAGAGGCCTTCGAAATTTTCGGACTGGAGCTGAAAACCAACGTCATCAACGGCAGATGTTTCAAGGAAATCCCTGCGTTCTGGGAACAGTGCGTCAAGGACGGGCGGTTCGCAGCGCTTGCAGAAGCGGCGGGAAAACGGCCGGGTGATCTGATCGATTACGGCGTGACCTATGCCCACAACCCGAACGGCAGCATGAACTACATGATCGGCTGCCACAAGAAATCAAATCAAGTGCCCGCCGAGTATACGGTGCTCAAAGTCCCTAAGCAGACCTGGGCGGTGTTCAGCGTCGATTGGCACAGCGAAGCGGATGATCAAAACTGCCACGAGACATGGCGTAGAATTTACGGCGAGTGGTTTCCGGCGTCGAGCTACGAACACACCGAGTGCGACTTCGATCTGGAGTATTACTTCGGCAGCAGCCAAACCGGATACGGTCTCGAAATCATGATCCCCGTCAAGAAAAAGTAACCCCATATCTCATCACAAAGCCGCCGCACCCTTTCCGGTGCGGCGGCTTTTTTATACACAATCAAATAAGCTTAATTCTCTTTTTAATGCTAAAAGTAAAAATGTATGTCAGAATTACAATTCAGACTTGAGCATTATATGTATCGGCGAATCTCTGAAACTTTTCAATTAGTAATTCCTTAAAACTTTCCACCTCTTTTATTATTGGTAACTCTCTTTTTCTATCAATGAACGTGTAATCATACCATTTTCCAGGTATATCCCTTTGAGCGAGCAAATCCCGTCCATAATCTTCACTATAAAATGATGCACTTTCAATCTCTTCAAATCCAATTATTTTTATGTTTGATTTAATATATTGAATATCATCTGAGTTTACTGACATGTTGAGCTTAACTGCTATCTCATTGTATATGCTTTCTCTATGAATATAACTGTCTTCCCAAACAACAATAACTCCGAATATATTTTTTAATAATAATTGTCTCTTATTTATAAAGGGATAAAAGTATCCGTTATGGAAATCTTGTATCCGTTTGAAAAGTTTTATCATATTATCTGCATAACGGGCTCTTGTGTTATTTATCTTCTCTTTATCAAAATCTCTTAATGATAATGATGGAACAGAAGCCTTGCAATCAAAAAAAACACTGTGATCACTTGATAAAACCATTACATCAGGAGATTTTAAGTTCTGTTGTTTTCTATTTATATTATAATCATCTTCATAAACAACTTCCTCATAACATTTTGCGGTTGATAATAAATGATATAGATACTTTTCTATTACGTTCTTGCCTATTTTGCATCGCAAATCATCATTATTCCTTGTCAATCTACAAAGTAACGATTCAGTACCTGCGTCAATTAATAAATATGGGACAGGTAGGTATAAGACATTTTCACACTTTATTATTGGGAATGGGTAAATTGCTTTGAAACCATAATAGTAACTATCTACTCCATTAGTTGAATATTCGGATTGCATTTCTATGTTTTCTTCGCGGCTTTGTATGAAATTTTTTAAAGCATGCATGTACTGATTGAAGTCATAATTTAAAATTGGAAA
>CAZTDA010000551.1:0-1729 GCA_964612155.1 uncultured Eubacteriales bacterium
CGCCAAGTCTGCACACAGTGCAAATGCATCCTCTCCTATCACTTCAAGCGACGAAGGAAACTGGGCCGTCTGTACATCACGTTCTGAAAACGCTTCACGGGTAATTGTTTTTACCCCTTCTGGGATCACAACGTCCGTCACTCCCACTTCAGACAGAACAAGCTCGTTTGTTACTCGGTTGATCAGCATGCCATCGACGACGAAGAAAACCGGATTCTCGGCATCAACCTCGATTGTTTGCGGATAAATTTCCGCAGTACCGAAGTAGTCATAATATGGTTTCCCATATTTGTCATATCCTGCAGGCTTCACATCATCAAAAAAATCAGGACTCGGTACCTCGTCAGGCAAGAAATACAATCGGAAATCAGTCAAGTCTTTCCCGATTATGAGTTTGTTTACATTCGGCGCAAAACCGTGCTTCATCGCATTCCACCAGCCCTGATTGCTCTCGATGGTTAAGGTTTTATCAGCCGATAAGCTCCAACCGACGCCGTCATATGGATCATCTAAGCTGAATATATCAATTTCAGCAAGCGTTGGGTTTGGGGATAAACAGAAACATAGTATCCCAACCACCGCAAGCAACAGCCCAGCGGCAAACAGCTTCACTTTCTTCGGCATGACATTCTCCTTATGACGAACGATTCCAATCGTAATTCGTTACTTTCTCTTATGTGCGCGCTTCTTCGGCTTCCTGCTCTTCACCGCCACAACGACGATCCCCGCGATCACCAGCGCGAGGATACCCGCAAACGCGAACACGAGCGGGTCGGTGCCCTGCTGCTGCGGCTTTGCAGTCACCGCGGGAGACGCGGTCTTGCGCGGCATCGGCGTCGGCCAAGGTGTCTCCGTCGGTCTCGGCGTCGGGCGAGGCACGTCCGTCGGCAAAGGTGTCGCGTTGATCTCCTGATCCGTGATCTCCTTCAGTTGCTCGGCGGGCAGAATGGTCAGCCTCTGCCGAACCCAGCTTGCAACGGTCGAACGCGTCCACTCAAACTCGAATTCGTCCGAGCAGAAGATGCTCTCCACCGAGTTTTCGTCCAGTATCTGCCCGACATCTTCCGGCGGTTTGCCGAGAAAATAAACGTTATGGGCATGCGAGATTGCGGGGTAGCCGAAATCGTAGTCGCTGCCGGAGAAGATGACGGTGTCGGCGGAGGAAAGGTCAAAGGTTTTGTCTTTTCTCGTGTTTGGGTTGACAATGTATTCTCCTTTATCTCTGTCATATACTGGAAACGTCAAGTTTTCAGGAATACGCAGTACGGAAAGATTGCAATCCAAAAATACCTGATCCCCGATTTGTTTTAACGAATCCGGCAAGATGACTCGCTTTAAACTATAACAATCGCTAAACGCTCCATTACCAATCGATTCTAACCCCTCCGGGATTTCGATTCTCATCAACTGTTTGCAGTTGCTAAATGCACTGCCTTTGATATTTTTCAGTCCATCAGGCAGTATAACCTGATGGAGCAGACTGCAATCGCTAAAGGCATATGCGCCAATTTCTTCAACCATTTTCGGTATTTCAATGTATGTAATTGGGCATTCGCTGAACGCGTAAGCCCCAAGCACTTGGAGTTTGGATGGCAATTTCACTTCCCGCAATTTTTCGCATCTAATAAAAGCCCCGCTTCTTAACTCAATTAATGAATCCGGCAGTTCAATCTTCGCCAAGTCTGCACACAGTGCAAATGCATCCTCTCCTATCACTTCAAGCGACGAA
>CAZTDA010000552.1:0-1728 GCA_964612155.1 uncultured Eubacteriales bacterium
ATCCGCCGCCGTGTTTCGGAGATGTCAAGTTATTTCGGCATCGAGGCGTGGTTTGATAAAAGCGTTTCCGAACTCTCCGGCGGACAAAAGCAACTTTTAAATTTAGCGGCGATTATGGTGATGCAGCCCGACATTTTGATTTTGGACGAGCCGACCGCACAGCTTGACCCGATTGCTGCTTCGGAGTTCATCGGGACACTGCAAAAACTCAACCGCGAATTGTCATTGACCATCGTCTTAGTCGAACACCGCCTCGAGGATGTAATTCCGGTTTGCGATAAGCTGCTCGTAATGGAAAAAGGATCGGTTCTTGATTATGGTGCATCCCGCAACATCGCCGAGAACATGCGTTCGCATCCCGCGATTTTGCAAGCGATGCCGGCCGCAGTGCGGCTTTACAGTCAACTTCATGTACCGTCGCCCTGTCCGCTGACCGTTCGCGAAGGACGGCGCTTTATCGAAGAGCACTTTGAAAATATCGTTAAAACTAAAGAGCAGGGGGACTATTCACATATTCAAACGCCGGCACTCGAATTGAACGACGTTTGGTTCCGTTATGCTCGCGAACTGCCCGATGTGCTGCGCGGTTTGGATTTGACGGTATACAGCGGCGAACTGTTTTGTATACTTGGCGGAAACGGCTCGGGAAAAACCACGGCGCTCAGTGCAGCCGCCGGACTGAACAAGTACTATGCCGGAGCTATCAAGGTGTTCGGGAAGAAATTGAAGGATTATAAAAACCAATCGCTTTATCAGGGTTGTTTGTCACTTCTTCCGCAGGATGTCCAGACCGTATTTTTACGCAATACCGTGCGCGAGGAACTGGCGGAAGTGGGCGGTGACGCAATCGAACTCCCCTATGATCTGACACCATTGATGGACAAGCATCCTTATGATCTCAGCGGTGGTGAACAACAGCTGGTCGCACTGGCAAAAGTGCTTGCGACCAAGCCGAAATTGTTGTTGCTCGACGAACCCACCAAGGGGCTTGACGCCTACGCCAAACACGGGATTATCGGCGTTTTAAAAAAGCTGCAGGATAACGGAGTGACAATCGTCGCGGTGACGCACGATGTCGAGTTCGCCGCGCAGTGTGCCGACCGATGCGCATTGTTTTTCCGGGGGGAGATCACTTCAATTGATACGCCTGTAAAGTTCTTTGCCGAAAACACCTTTTATACTACCGCCGCAAACCGTATGACGCGCGGCTATTACGACGGCGTAGTGACCGTGGACGATGCGGTATCGCTCTGCCTGAAAAACAAAAGAAAAGGCGGAAGCGTATGATCGTTATTAAAAACAGCGGTCTGCGCAAAGCGGTAAAAATCGCCGTTCCGTTCGTTTTAATTCCGGCGATCATCGCGGCTGGCATCTTCCTGTTCGACGAAAAGCAATATGCGTTTATCTCACTTGCGGTAGCGGTCTTATCGATGGCATTGTTTATTTCCGGATTCGAAAAAAAGCAAATCGGGACACGCCGTTTGATCATTGTAGCGGTCATGGTTGCGCTATCGGCTGTCGGACGCTTTATCCCGCTGTTCAAGCCGATCACGGCGCTGACGATTATTACGGCAATCTATTTAGGTGGTGAGGCGGGTTTTTTGGTCGGTTCACTGTCGGCGGTGATCTCGAATTTTTATTTCGGGCAGGGGCCCTGGACACCGTTTCAGATGTTTTCATGGGGCTTGATCGGATTATTGGCGGGTCTTATGGCGATTCCGTTAAAAA
>CAZTDA010000553.1:0-1726 GCA_964612155.1 uncultured Eubacteriales bacterium
TTGAAAAAAAGTCATCCGGTGATGCCGTTAAAAAACTCGAAACCGAACTCAACAGAGCTGTGATTGTCAATTCCGAAAAAGTCGCCCCCGATGTGATCACCATGAACTCGAAAGCGGTTTTGCAGCTTGACGGCGAAGACGTAGAGGTCTCTCTTGTCTACCCGGATGAAGCCGATTTAAGTATGATGAACATATCTGTTTTTTCACCCATCGGCATGGCCATTCTCGGTTATCGGGAGGGCAGCACCGTCGAGTGGGAAGTCCCATCCGGCATTTCGAAAATACAAATTAAGAAATTGTTGTACCAACCGGAGGCGGCGGGGGATTTTCATCTGTAAATCGTATTCTTACGCAAAAGCCCCACTGTTTTTAATTGACTTCACACTGCCTGCGTGGTAGGATTACAGCGTATCGCAAAGATACGCTGTAATTTATTTTAAAGGATCATTCAAATTTCATACCCACATACGGCTCCGGGTGATGCCCGGATTTGAGGGAAGCCCGGTGCAATTCCGGCGCAACAGCCATTACCGTGTTCGGGCATTTTTGTCCGTCAGTCGGATTACGCGACGTTTGTTTTAAAAAGGACATTTTTTGGCAGGGAAAGTGCAGCCGTTTTAACGTTCCGGTTTTTGAATCGGGATATTCAGGCAGTTATGCTTTTTCCGCCTAAAAAGGGAAAGGCGCTTTTTTATGGCCGAAAAATACTGTAAAGAACTCTGCCTTACCCTTCTGCGCGAAAAGTACGATTGGCTTGTCGCAGAGGGGCAAAGCCGTTTTCCCCAACGAGACGATTTTAACACCGAGCAGGTCGTGGCCATCAAAGCGCATTTAGGACCGTGGCCGCGCGCGCTCGAAGCCGCCGGAATCAAACCACCCCGCCCCGAAGATCATCTGCAGCGCGCCCGCGAAAAACATATCCGCGCAAAACGAAATCTCAACAGAGCCAAAAAGGAACTAAAATCTCAAACCCCCTCACCCGAGACCGAACCTATAAAAATCGATGCCGTCGTAAAAAACAAATAAATAAACCCGCTTTGTTTGTCTTTACCATTGCCGACGACGTGGCCGAACTTGCCGCCAAACACAGCCCGCCTCCAAGTTTTTCCCTGCCTTCGGGGAGTTAAATGGAATTAGTATTATCAGGCAATTTAGGCTACCCGGATCAAATAAAAACGAGCGCTCGGAATCGACCGAACGCCCGTTATGTAACCATTTTTTTCAGTTATTTCCGATGATATCAATCAAATCTTCGGCCACATCTCTCATCTGGCACAAATCCACCTGATTGTTATTCATCAGGTCTACCAGTTTCTCTGCGGCTTCGCGTGAGGTGGTGACATCGGGGAGCATGCAAGTTCCCCGTTTAAAGCGTTCCCGTCCGATGATCGCATAACCCTCGTGTTCACCGGCTTGGCAATTGTTATACATTTCGCTGCAAGTTGAATACTGATATTTCCCCATGGTCATCATAAGCTTCTGTTACGCTCCCTTTTCGTTATTTCTTTTCTCGGTAACCGCGGTTACGGCAATGCAAGCAGCAAAACCGAAATCGGTCAGTGTAAAGCGGCTCACGCGTGAAGTGATGCCGTTGGCCCTGCTTTAAAAACAGAGCCGCCCGTTGAAAAAGATCCACCGTTCATTCATATTCTTTCTTCTCATAGTCGCCCTCCTGAAAAACTACAAGGTACTTCATGCGGTAAGCTACCCTCTGTCTATATAAACA
>CAZTDA010000554.1:0-1723 GCA_964612155.1 uncultured Eubacteriales bacterium
GATGCTGTTTGGCCGGTCTTGCGCCGAACTCAGGGTGAAACTGCACCGCTATAAAGAAAGGATGATTTTTAAGTTCTATTATTTCAGGCAAAATATCTTTATGAAATCCGGAAACTTCAAAACCTACTTTCTTAAAATCTTCAATATATTTTGGATTCATTTCATATCTGTGTCTGTGTCTTTCCACTATTTTATCCGATTTGTACAATTTATGTACGAAAGAACCTTTCACGAGATCGGCTTCATAATTGCCGAGTCTCATCGTCGCTCCGAGATTTTTTATGCTTTTTTGTTCCTCAAGCATTTCAACGACCGGTTCTGTAGTTTTCGGATCTATTTCGGTTGAATTTGCGTCTTTCAAACCGAGCATATTTCTTGCCGATTCAATAATGGCGCATTGCATACCCAGACATATTCCGAAGAAAGGAACTTTGTTTTCTCTTGCAAATTTGATTGCGGCGATCTTGCCGTCAACGCCTCTTATTCCGAAACCTCCCGGAACAAGAATACCGTGAAGCTGTTTTAATTTCTTTATTAAATTTTTATCTTCCGAAGAGATATATTTAATATCTAAGTCAAGATTTTCATCCATCGCCGAAATTTTTAATGATTCGTCTATGGATTTATATGCGTCTTTCAAATCTGCGTATTTGCCTATTATTCCTATATGCACAGTATCTTTTATTTTATTTACTCTTTTTACGTAACTAAACCATTCTTTTGAAAAAGTTTTTTTGTTTTTTAGTCCAAGCCTCTTAAGAACATAACCGTCTACTCCCTGTTTGTGAAGAGATTCGGGTATGTGGTAAATTGAAGAACAGCTTTTTGCTTCAACAACCGCTTCTTTTGAAACGTTGCAGAATAAAGATATTTTCGCTTTCATTGAATCTGAAAGCGAATGTTCAGTTCTGCATATAATCATGTCGGGAACAATACCGACTTCTCTGAGTTTGTTTACCGAGTGCTGCGTAGGTTTTGTTTTTAATTCGTTGGCGCCGGCTATATAAGGAACAAGCGTAAGGTGAATGCTCATTACGTCTTCTCTTTTCTGCTCAAGCATAAACTGTCTGGTCGCTTCAATAAAAGGAAGCCCTTCAATATCTCCGACGGTCCCGCCAATCTCCACAATAACGACATCGATGCCTTCATCGACATCGAGTACACGTCTTTTTATCTCATCGGTGATATGCGGGATGACCTGGACCGTCCCACCGAGGTATTCTCCTTTGGGTTCCCGCGAGATAACGGTGTCGTAAACCTGTCCGGTCGTGAAATTACACTTTTTTGAGAACGAGGCGGTTGTAAACCGCTCATAGTGGCCGAGATCAAGGTCGGTTTCCGCACCGTCCTCAGTCACGAAAACTTCACCGTGCTGAAAAGGATTCATCGTCCCCGGATCGACATTGATATAGGGATCAAGTTTCTTGATCGTTATATTGAGCCCGCGCGATTCCAAAAGGGCGCCGATCGATGCTGCCGCGATCCCCTTCCCCAGGGATGATACGACGCCGCCTGTAACAAAAATAAATTTTTGTCTCATTGATCTTGTCCCCCGATAAAAAGCCTTATCATCTGTTCACCATTTATTATTGCACCGCCTGCATTTTCATCATAGTCCTTCCCGCTTCCCGGCGCAGTACTTTTTTTGTCATATATCGCAAAAGGCACCGGTACAGCGAAATGCGTTTTCATAGCGATCGGTGTCGCATGATCCGTCACGATG
>CAZTDA010000555.1:0-1722 GCA_964612155.1 uncultured Eubacteriales bacterium
CAGCCAGGAAATAATGTTGACAGCAAAAATACGCAGGGATTTTGAAAGATTCGGGACATGCGTAAGCCACGGGTGCTTTACCAACAACTCCGTCAGGGTTGTTGAATCCCCCGCAAGCCATCCTTCTTTTTCAAAAAGCCAAAGAAACGCCGCATAGGTAATGATGCTGACAATCGTTGTCAGCACGCCGAAAAATATATAATTAATCGTTTCCCGGTTAAAAAACTTGCCGAAAAACCTGTGTTCGCAGATTTTCCGATAGAGTTTGTTTTTTTCGATCAGGCGCCAAATTTTTTCCAGAATAACTCACATCCGGTCTGTTAAATTAATCAGCGGTAACCAGCGTTGTGTTAAACCTTGATATCTACCTTCAACCCTAAATGTTCAGCGTATTTTGCAAGCACAGGCTTTATGTCGTTCTCTATGAATTCCTCTGTCTGTTTGGGTGCCCGACCGACAAAATCGGCCGGCTTAAGCAGATTTTCAAGTTCTTCCGTCGTCATACCAAAGGCTTCATCGGCCGCAATTCTTTCAAGCAAATCGTTTTTGCCGCCGTCTTCTTTGATGACCCTGCCCGCGGCCATGGAATGCGTACGAATTTTTTCGTGCAGTTCCTGCCGGTCTCCGCCGCGCTTGACGGCCGCCATCATAATGTTTTCCGTCGCCATAAAGGGCAGCTCCTCACGCAGATGTTTTTCAATCATCTTGGGGTAAACAACCAGCCCGTCGGCCACATTGATATACAGCTCCAGCACCGCGTCCGCTGCCAAAAATGCCTCCGCCACGCTGATTCTTTTGTTGGCGGAATCGTCAAGCGTCCGCTCAAACCACTGGTTCGCGGCGGTAACGCAGGGGTTGAGCGCGTCAACCATAATGTAGCGCGCCAGGGATGCGATGCGCTCGCTGCGCATGGGGTTGCGCTTATAGGCCATGGCGGAAGAACCGATTTGATTTTTTTCAAACGGTTCCTCAATCTCTTTGAGGTTTTGCAGCAGCCGCAGGTCGTTGGAAAACTTGGCGGCGGACTGTGCGATGCCGGAAAGCACCCCCAGCACCTGGGCGTCGAGCTTGCGCGGATAGGTTTGCCCGGATACGGGATAACAAGCGGCAAACCCGGCTTTTTCGGCTATCTTTTTGTCGAGCGCTTTTACCTTTTCATCATCGCCGTCAAACAGCTCCATAAAACTCGCCTGCGTGCCGGTCGTGCCTTTTGAGCCGAGCAGACGCATCTGCGTGAGCTGGAATTCAAGCGCGACCAAATCCATGAGCAAATCCATCAGCCACAGCGATGCTCTTTTACCAACAGTCGTCGGCTGCGCGGGCTGAAAATGTGTATAGGCAAGGCATGGTAAATCTTTATTTGCCAGCGCGAAACGGGCAAGCACATCAATCAAATTAACAAGTTTTTTGAGCGTGAGTTTGAGCGCGTCGGTCATGATGATGACATCCGTGTTATCCCCCACATAGCAGGAGGTCGCGCCCAGGTGAATAATCGGCTTTGCTAAAGGACACTGCTCACCGAAGGCGAACACATGCGCCATTACATCATGGCGGACCTCTTTTTCCCTTTGGGCTGCTGTTTCGTAATTAACATTATCCGCGTTCGCTTTCAGCTCGGCAATCTGCTGCGGGGTGATGGACAGCCCAAGCTCCATCTCGCTTTCCGCTAGCGCTATCCAAAGCTTTCGCCAGGTTTTAAACTTAAAATCCGGCGAAAACAAA
>CAZTDA010000556.1:0-1722 GCA_964612155.1 uncultured Eubacteriales bacterium
GATTACATATATTCATCGTATCCTTGATGCTGAAACCGTTGCGCTTATGCGGAGACCTGTTTCTGAGCGAAAAATCATTTTGAAATTCGGTATGTTCATAATGATTCTGCAAAGCATCCATAAGCCATTGAATACTTATTGGTCGTTTCGGCTTGATGGAAAACGGGAAATCGTCTGAGACCTTCCATTGTTTGTCTGAAAATTGATTCAGGATGACCCATTTCCGCGCCATGTTCCACACCGCATTGTACCGTTCGGGCTGGCAATAGACTTTGCGAAAGTTGAATGAGTGGTCGGTCTGCGGGTTATACCAACCGTTGCTTACCGCATACTCGATAATGTCCGGTGAGGAAAGGTAATTCAGAGTATCCGAGGGAGGAAAATCATCTATGACATAATAGTTGGGAATGATAGCAACTTCATCATCCGGAACACGTTTGGCAATCCAGTGCTTGCCGTTTGCCACTTCCACTACCCAGGCTTCCTTCGGATCAGCGATGATGTACACTCTGCCCGAACTTGCATATCCGTAGCGATCGACCAGTGCACCGGCCAGCGTAACCGCTTCTCGTGCGGTGCGCGCTCTTTCAATAACCACTCTTCTAAGATTATGATCGATTCTGCCGTTTCCGTTTATCACTTTCGACCGGCTGCTGTTCGATGTGATAGCCACACCCCATTCGTTCAAATATTGTTCTTCGACGTATTGAGAACCGGTAATCCAGAAATAGCCAAAGGTTTCTTCCGGAACGTTAATCGAATCCCTGTTATACAGGAAAAATTCTTTCTCGCCGGCTTTGTGTTTTATTCTTGGAACTAAATGCAGATCGACAAAATTATGATCATTGAGATCATCTTCGTTATGCGCAATAAAAACCGATCCGTCTGTGGAAGCGTTTTTCCCGACTACAATAGTAAAACAATTTGTCTCCGTTTCATTTTGAGCTTGGGCATGTAGCTGATACAATCCCCAGGTAAGAGCTAACATGAGTATTTTTTTCATTGCGATCCTTTTGCAATAGATTGTTATTTAGCGGTTTTTAATGGCTCTTTTTTGCTACAATGAAATACTGTTGTCCGCTTTTTTGCAAACATTCAACCCCAACTGGTTCGAAATCTTCATCGGTCATTGATTTTTCCAATTCAGCGATGTTGTATTCTGTGATCGGGGGTATTAAGCCGATTTTGCTCAGCGGTGGCCATAGAAATCCAACACAGGTTCCCCTGATACATGGCATTGCAGAAGCGACCAATCCGCCCGGCTTTAATAAATCGTTAATCTTACGCCTAACCCGGACAAGCCGGAACCAAATGTCGGACACCTCGAAGGTGTCCGACATTTTTTAACCATTTTGCGCGAAACACCACTCGTAATACAATAAAGGCCCGTAGAATCAATTTTTTGCATCTGAAAATGGATTCTAATCTGATCTATTCATAAACCGCCGAGGTCGCCGAGAACGCAGAGTTGCTCTTTTCAAATTAGAGATTAATTCTCGAATTTATATTTTTTAAATTCCATATTCAGTCCGACCGCGATTGGCTGCGAACCTGAAGCCGGCAACCCGGTGTTAGCTGCAGTTTGCCCTCATACGATAGCGCCGGGAACGACCTGCTACTTAAAGCGTACCAGCTCTTCTACAAACTCTCCGTTCTCCCGCACCACCATTTTGGAAAATTCGCCTTGGCTGCCTATGACAAATTCGAATGCAAGATCTCGCT
>CAZTDA010000557.1:0-1720 GCA_964612155.1 uncultured Eubacteriales bacterium
CTTTTTGTCACTCATGGCTTTTTCGTAAGCCAGATAACGATCAAAGCTATCTCCGAATTCAGCTCTTACTTTTGGATCTTTCTCCCAGGTCTCTTTTGCCTGTTCATCGAGCGGTTTAGTCGATGCTGATGTTTTGAGAGCAGAGTTCTCGCCCGAATCAGTATGATCAACTCCCGTTTTCAGATCTTCTTTGAAGTTTTTATTCGCTTCAACAAGGGCTTTCTGATTTTCAGCATTGATTGCCATTGCCGCATCACCGGCGGTTGATTTTCCGTCGAACATCATTGTTTTTATGAGTTCTTCGTGACCGGGCAGAAGCTGGCTTGCTACTCCCTTGATCCTTTCTCTCTCTTCTGCCGCTGCAGATTCTTTTATCTTCTTTTCATCCTTCGCATTTTCTTCGAGGATGTCTTTTTTCACGGCTTTGAAGAGATCAGGATTTTCAGCGAATTCCTTTTTTAATGCTTCTATTGTGAGCATTGTTTTCTCCTGATTTTGGTTTAATTGTTCTACCGCACCGGCACCGGGCGCAGTCTGTTGATCGGTTTTATTAACCACTTGTAATTGAATAATGTTTTTGTGTTCGGAACTCGCTGCAGCACCCGCAGTTTTCCCGTTTTTCATAATATCTATAACACCTTCAAAGGTTGAAACACCGTCAACCAATCCGGCATCAATAGCTTCCTGACCGATAAATATTTTTGCGTCTGCCATCTGCGAGAGGACTGTTTCGACATCGGTGTCCCGGTTCTGGGCAATCGCATTGACGAACACCGAATAAAGATAATCAATTCGGGACTGTATATAGTCTTTGTCATCCGGTGAAAGAGGTTTTGTATCCGAACCGGATGCTTTATATTTTCCGGCAAAAATTTCGGTTACATTGATTCCGTAAGCCTTATCCATTTCTGAAAAATCATAGTGAGTTGTAATCACCCCGATTGAACCGACTTCAACCGTACCGGAGGAGATATAAACCGCATCAGCTGCGGTTCCTATCCAGCAGGCCGCGCTTGCCATGAGGCCGTCGCAGAAAGTAACAATGCTTTTCACATCTCTTTTCGCGTAAATATAATCAGCGAGTTCCTGAGTCCCGTCCACCGTACCTCCCGGAGAATCTACATCAAGAATTATGCCTGTAACCTTTCCATTATTCAGCGCATGAGATATTTTTGTTTTTATCTCGGTCATTGAAGATGCGCCGTATAGTACACGTTCAAAAAGTGAAGGAGATTTTGAAAGAACGCCTTTTATCGGGATTACAGCGATCCCATCTATAACCTGATAAGGTTCGTTACCTGGTATCGCCGGATTTAAAGAGAGCATTTTCACTTCGAGTGCTTTAAGATCAAGTTTCGGCCCTTCCTTGTGCGCTTTCATCACATCCATTATTGTGCAATAGGCATCACGTTTGATTGCCCAGTTATTATTCATTATTTTGAGAAGGCTCATTATTCCCTCCTGATTTTTGTGCTGTATCTATTTTAAGGCCTGCTTTTTTTATAAAGGCCTGCTCCAACATAATCTGAGCCTGATTTTTATCCCACTCACCGCCGTTTTCTGCCGTTTCACGCTGTATTGTCGAGGTAAGATTGCGGATCCTTTCAGACGCCGCATTCGCCGCTTTTACTGGATCGATGTGACCCATCGGTTCACCGAACCATTGTGCGCCGCTGTATGCTTTTTGTATTAATGGATTTTTTATAAATCCGGGAGCTTT
>CAZTDA010000558.1:0-1717 GCA_964612155.1 uncultured Eubacteriales bacterium
GACCCGGTTGTGCTTATCGCCCGAATAATCGCGGATATTATGATAACGAAACTCGACCAACCCTTTTTGTTGTGCTCGCCCGAGGATGCTGCTGTCGGTAAAAGCCGCGCAGACCTCCGGGAACAAGGTCATAATATCAACCCTCATTGCCGCTGTCATCGTCATCAAAAATGCCCGGAATCGGGGAGATGGCCATTTTCCCGGTATCTAAATCAATGGATTTTACGATCTGCGGAATGGCGGGAAACAGCTTTTCGGCGCCGGATTTGTCCTTCACGGCATAAACATCGTTTGCCCCCGTGCGGTAGATATTTGAGAGCTTGCCGTAAGTCACTCCGGTATCGGCATCGACAATCACAAGTCCGATCAAATCATCTTGATAAAAACTGCCATCGGGCAGGACGGCGTCTTTTCGCGCAAACCACAGGGTTTTCCCGACCAACGTTTTGGCGGTGTCAATGTGATCAAAACCCTCGGCTTTGACAATCGCCAAAACACCGGTTCCGCGCCAACTTGTGATTGCAAGCGCGTCATGTTGAGCGCCCAAATACACGGTCTTGAATTGCGCAGCAAAACTGAGGCCGTCGCACCACAAATCGACCTTGAATTCGCCTCTCAGCCCATGGGTGGAGACGATTTTACCGATTTCAAGGTAGTCGCGCATTATTTCACTTCGAGCGAGGCGTTTTGGCCCTGCCTTGCGGCAGCCGCTTTAAACAGCGTTTTGAGACAGCGAACCATGCGTCCGCTTTTTCCGATCACGCGCCCCATGTCGCAGGCGGCGACGCCCACGGTATAGACGACCGCACCCGAAGTATCCGGCTGCGAAACCTCTATGGATATTTCATCGGGGGTGGTGACGATTCCGTTGAACAGTAAGGTGATGAATTCTTCCATTACGGGTATACCTTTCCGGTTCTTTCACCTTTCGGAGAAAACCCCTTAGATTATTAGATGATGCTGTTTTTCTTTAACAGCACTTTGACGGTTTCGGTGGGCTGAGCGCCGTTGGCGATCCACTTTTTGACCTTTTCGCCGTCAACTTGGAACAAAGACGGTTCGGTCAGCGGGTTGTAATAGCCGATTTCCTCAATGAATCTGCCGTCGCGCGGATATCTGGAATCTGCCACGACTACGCGGTAAGACGGTGCCTTTTTTGCGCCTGTGCGCTTCAATCTGATTTTGACTGACATTTGAAATCCTCCAAATTTGTGTGTTAATTTAATATATTTTCAACCGTCTGTGACGGATTGAAACCGTTTAAAACCCCATTCCGGGGAACTTGCCTCTGCCGGTACCCTTTTTGCCGAATTGCTTCATCATGCCGCGAATTTGTTCCATCTGTTTGAGCAGGCGGTTGACATCTTCGACTTTGGTACCGCTTCCGGCGGCGATGCGGCGTTTGCGGGGCGGAGAGATCAAGTTGGGATCGGCGCGTTCGGCAGGTGTCATTGAACTGATCATCGCGTCGATTTTACCAAAGCGCTTCATATCAATGTCTTCTTGTTTGATTTTTCCTGCGCCGGGAATCATACCGATGATGTCGGCCAAATTGCCCATTTTGTTCATACGTGAGAACTGTTCGCGCAGATCGTTGAAATCAAATTTTTTGGACTTGAGCTTTTTTAAGGTCTTTTCGGCCTCGTCCTCGTCGAATTGGGCCTCGGCTTTTTCAATCAGCGTCAGTACATCGCCCATGCCCAGGATTCTGCTGGCC
>CAZTDA010000559.1:0-1717 GCA_964612155.1 uncultured Eubacteriales bacterium
TTTGCAATTAAAGCCACTTACAAAATCACATTAAATTTATCGGAGGCCATTTCGGAACTGTTAAACGGCAATGTCGCGATTTTTTATGAGGGTTGTGAAAACGCGGTTGTCGTTGACTTTAAGGCGTGGGAACAACGAACTGTAGAGGTGCCTGAAGCGGAATCGGTGGTGCGCGGCCCGAAAGAGAGTTTTAACGAAAACTTTCGCACCAACACCTCCTTGATTCGGCGAAAAATAAAAAACGCGAATTTGGTATTCGAAAATTTCAACCTCGGAAGGCAGACCTCGACCTCGGTTGCGTTGGTTTATATCGACGGAATCGTCAACAAAGAAGTGTTAAAGCAGGTCAAAGAGCGTCTTATTAAAATAGATACGGATTCGATCCTCGAATCGGGTTATATTGAACAATTTTTGGTTAAAAAACCGTTTTCGCCTGTTTCGGGCATCGGTGTCACACAAAAACCGGATGTTGTGGCGGGTCGGATTTTAGAGGGTCGGGTTGCGATTTTATGCGACGGAACGCCCCATGTGTTGACGATTCCAGAATTATTTATTGAAAATTTGCATACGGCAGAGGATTATTACAACCGATCAATGCTCTCTTCGGTTATACGATTGCTGCGAGGCATCGGTTTGTTTATCACCGTATTGCTGCCCGGGCTTGCGGTGGCGATTTTTACGTTCAACCAAGAGATGGTGCCGTCGGAGATGCTGTCGAGTATCATCATAGCGACGCTACGCACACCGATGCCGGAAGGGGCGGAGGTATTGCTGCTGATTATCCTGTTCGAGTTGCTGCGCGAGGCCGGCACACGTTTGCCGAAATCCGTCGGTTCCGCAATTACCATTGTAGGTTCTTTGATTATCGGGGATGCCGCAGTCGCTGCGGGTATCGTCGGCGCGCCGACGGTCATCATCGTGGCATTGACGGCGGTGACGGGTTTTATAGTACCGAACCTGCAGGAATTCACCATCATCTATCGGCTTGTATTTTTATTTTTAGGAGGCACTATGGGCTTAATCGGTATCGGTTCCGGCCTTGTGTTGGTGATGGCGCAGTTGATATCTTATGAATCGTTCGGAATCCCGATTCTCTCCTCTTTTTCCAAACAAGAGATGAAAGACAATGTGCTGCGCTTACCGCTGTGGATAATGAAATTCAGACCCGGCACAATTCAAAAAGAAAATGAAAAAAGACAGAAATAGGTTTATCATGGAAAAAAAGATGATTGAAAAAAAGTTGATATCCGTTCTGCTGTGTCCGCTCTTGTTATTTGGTCTCACGGGCTGTTGGAACAGAAGAGAACCGAAAACACTTGCAGTAGTATTAAGTGCTATCTACGATATCAACGACGAGGGCGGATACAAGACCACAGCCGAGTTGTTGAATGCGAGTTCCGGCGGTTCAAGTTCGGGCGGTATCGACAGCGGCGGACAGGGTTCGGGGCGCGCGACCAAGGTGGTTGTGGGAGAGGGGGCCTCGGTTCCCGAATCGGTGCGCGGAATCTCCGTTGAAGCCGAAAAATCTATTTTCGGCGGACACAACGAGGCGCGTTTTTTTACCGAGCGCTTTGCAAAATCAGAAATGATTGCTACGCTGGACTACTTTGCGCGAGATCATTTAACAGACGAAACGCCGTTAATGATTACAATTAAAGGAGATGAACCGGATAAGTTATATGAGTGCAATCCCCGCTCCTCGTCAAGCATCGGAGAA
>CAZTDA010000560.1:0-1714 GCA_964612155.1 uncultured Eubacteriales bacterium
GAGAGCACCGATTTTTTGCAGACCCTATCAACTGCCCGAATTCTGAGCGCTTCTGCCGCAGATGAATTTGCCGAAGATCTCGCAAACGGTATTTCGAGTACGATCATTTATGAATCTGACAGTACAAATCAATATGCCGTATACATGCCCCTCGGTTTTGAAGATTGGATGGCTATTAATATCCTATCCGGTGAGGTATTGGAAGCGGAAGCGAAGACCTTGAATCGCAATATATACGGACTTGCAATCATTTCTGCATTATTAACAATATCCCTTGTAACGGTGTTGGCCTCACGCGAAAGAAAATTTTACATACAGTCGCAATTTGAAGCAGACACACTGCGACAAAGTGAACAGCGTTACCGCGTCGTTGAAGAATTTTCGGAGGGTGTTATTTTCGAGGCAGATCTGCTCACCGACGAGTTACGCTTTAATCGGAATTATCAAGAAGTATTCGGTCATCCGCCGATTTTAAGAAATACCGCGGACTTTTCCGTAATTCAACCATTAATCTATGTCGACGATGCACAGGATTTCGCTCAGTTCGGACAAAAGATGTTGGATGGCGATCCGGCAAGGGGAAGCATTGATTACCGCGTCTGCGGTACTGCCGGAAAACCGGTCTGGCATCGGCTCGAATACCGCACCGTCACCAACTCCAACGGACGTCCGACAAAGATAATCGGCCGTGTCCGCAATATTAACGCCGAAAAACTCCGTATGCTTCAGCTTCAGGTCATGGCCGAGAGCGATTCCCTGACCGGTTTATGCAACAACGCCGCTTTCAAAGAAAAGGTGGATCATTATCTGCAAAACGACGGGATGAACGGCGAACATATCCTAATTGTTATCGACCTCGACGATTTCAAATGCGTCAATGACACGTTCGGACATGCTGAGGGAGATCGCGTCTTGCAGCTGTTCGGCACTAAAATCAAGCCGTTGTTTCGCGCTTCGGATATCATCGGGCGGATCGGCGGCGACGAATTCGCTATTTTTGTCAAGGATTTTTCACGCGCACAGGGGATTTCCGCCAAAGCGGAAGATGTGTGTGAGCTCGTCACCATTCTCGGCAGCAACCATAACGATTTCACGCTCACCTGCAGTATCGGTATTTCACTTTACGAGCGCGACGGTAAGAATTTTTTAGAGTTGTTTAAAAAAGCCGATACCGCTCTTTATCAGGCAAAACGATATGGAAAAGGTCGTTTTGCAATCTATGACCCAACTTTTAATATCATAGGAGCACATTCAAAATGAAACTGACCGAATCGGCAATCAAAAGACACCGCAAATTATTTGAGTTCTCCAAAAAACTTGTCGGCAGGAGTTTTGTTAAAAATTACGGTTTTACATATGATCTGCCGGAAAAACTCCCTTATCCGTTTATCGCGGTTGCCAATCACAACTGCGATATGGATCCGTTTTTAATGGGTCTTTCGCTTCCGCAGCTTTATTATGTCGCCAGCGAACACATCTTTCAAAACCCGATTTTTGCGGCGGCATTGATTTATGTTTTCAGCCCCATTGCCCGTAAAAAAGGAGCGGTCGATGCCTCCACGGTGTTGGAAATGCGCCGCCGTCTCAAACAGGGTTGCAGCATCGGCATTTTCCCTGAGGGCAACAAATCGCTCGACGGCCGCACCGGCCCGCTTTACGAAAACACCGGCAAATTGATACGTGCGCTTGGCGCTCCGCTGATCACTTACAAACT
>CAZTDA010000561.1:0-1697 GCA_964612155.1 uncultured Eubacteriales bacterium
TGTCAAGCTGCATATTAATAATAGGGCGGAGATAACCGCACACTTCTTTGTTCCAGATATAATAATAGTTCAGTGTTCCATCAGAGGAGGGCCCGTAAATCATTGCATAATCGGCTTCTCCGATTTTTAAATACTCTATATCTCCAAACTCAAAACCGGTTTTTTGCGAGGAAAGCCGATTTTTAATTTGCTCATCGGTAAGGTCTTTTTCATTTTCCGTTATACTGTAATATACGATGATTCGGTCTTTTTGCTCAAAGGTCTTATAAAACCAAACATCACCGAAACCCGTTTTTTTATTTGAGAGATCTTCGTCGGTGGGCCACGAAATACCGGATTTCTCAAAAACCTCAGCATCCGTATAAGCATTCCATCCCTCGGGGATGGTAAAAGACAATTTGAAGAAATCGTTTGTATAAACGACATCCGCTACAGTTCCTCTTTTAGGAGAACCTTTATACAACCCGGAGGAGCATGCAAGGACACAGAATGTTAATAACAACAATGGTGTTAAAAGAACAAGCTTTTTCATGGCGACACCTGCTTTCGTGTGTTTGTATAATTTTAACACCATATTTTTAATTGTCAAGTATTGGGTAGAGTTCATCCGGGTTAATGCTTAATGGTCAATTGTATTCTATAAGCTGACAAAGCTAACAAGCAAAACCGCCCGAACCGAAATGGTTTGGGCGGTTGATACATGTATGAGAATAAAAGCTATCCGATCATCTTAGCGACAGTGATTTTTCCTTTTTGGTCGGCTTTGAGCGTGATGATCTCAAACGGTTGTGCGTCGACGGAATATTGCGTACCCCAGACCGGGAATTTGACGGTCGCTTTGAGCGAACGGGGGCTTGAATTGAATAGGCGGATGCGATATGTTCCGTCGTCCTCGACGCGCACCGTAACCAGTTCCAACGCGTGGTTTTCGATCTCGCACAGGGCTTTGGGACGCTTTCCGGTCTCGGGCGGCAGATAGCACAGCGGCACCGGCGGTTGATGCACCTGCGCGCACTCATAATCGATTTCATCCGAGATTTCATCGGCGTTTCCGCCCAAGAGGTAATAGTCAAACAGGCGCTCGCCCATGTCAATGCGCGGGGTCAGGCGATCGGTGGGCAGCACTTCTCTGTCCTGCCACGGATGGCCGGAGTAAGCCGGGGTACGCAGCACGCTCATGCGGATTTCGCCGTCCTTACAGTCGGAGCCGTAGGTGCCGGTGTTAAGCACGCCCACCGCACTTTTGCCGTCGGTGAGCATGACCCAGCCCTGCGAAACGCGCTCCGTTCCGTCGGAGAGCAACATGTCGCGTCCGTAAGCGGTCTTGCCGCTGTAAGCGCCGTTTTCAAGTACGGTTGGCAGGGAGAGTTTGAGCATCACGCTGCGCTCCATCGAGAACACCCGCAGATTGATACGCACGTTTTTGCCGTGTTTGGGCAGATAATAGCGCACGCACAGTGCGGAATTTTTATAGGTGAACACCGATTCGATCACGGTTCTGACTTCGCCGTTTTCAATCACACGGACAGCGGGTAGCGATTTGGGCGTAACGCCGCAGATTTCCGCCGCACGCTTTCTGGAAGCCGGTGTAAATTCTCCGATTACATCGCGGAATTCGGTCTGTTTCATACCCCACGGGTCTACCGTGTCTTTTTTGACAAGCAGTTTCGCCGCGCGGGTTTTTAAAAACTCTTTGC
>CAZTDA010000562.1:0-1696 GCA_964612155.1 uncultured Eubacteriales bacterium
GGCCGACTTCACGGGCCAGTTCCTGAACTTGTTTGCAAAGTATTTCGAGATTCATGATTTCAGAGTTATAGTTGTTGTAGGTGTTATAATTGTTGTCAATCCATCGCTTGTAGTCCATGCCCCAAGCTCCATGCATCAGGCCAATATGCT
Organism: uncultured Eubacteriales bacterium; assembly: GCA_964612155.1. Taxonomy (GTDB): domain Bacteria; phylum Bacillota; class Clostridia; order Oscillospirales; family JAKOTC01; genus DAOPZJ01. The sequence continues at coordinate 151 of CAZTDA010000562.1, forward strand.
TCCCCAAACGTTTCCGTTCGGCAAAATATTTCCAAGTTTCACTGCAATAATTTGGTTTTCCATTCCTTCCTGAAAGTTGGTTTCAACCCGGATGTAATTGTCGGTAAAACCTGAAATCGATTTTTTATCCTTTTGTTCTTCGAAAAGCACCGGACGAATTGTTCCCAAATGCTGTCTGTAAAAAACCTCAGTTTTACGGTCAGAAAGCCCAATCAGGCGTTGTGTCCGCTGTTTGCGCTCGTCAACGGGCACCACTGGTTTTATCTCCAGTGCTTTTGTTCCGGGGCGTTCCGAATAGGGGAAAGCGTGCAGTTGCGAAACGTCCAGATCGGCAATAAACCGATACGAATCGCGGAAGAAATCGTCGGTTTCGCCATTGGTGCCGGCAATTACGTCAACTCCGATGAAAGCGTGCGGAAGTTCTTTCTTGATTTTTGCCACGCGGCTCTCGAACACCTCGCGCTTATATTTTCGTTTCATCAGGGCTAAAACATCGTTCGATCCCGATTGCAGCGGCAGGTGAAAATGTGGCATGATACGTTGCGATTGTGCCGCAAATTCTATGATTTCGTCTGTCAAAAGGTTTGGTTCAACTGATGAAATGCGGATACGTTTCAGCTCTTCAATTTTATCAAGTTCGCGCAATAAATCGATAAACTCTTCTCCGGTCGATTTGCCAAAATCACCAATGTTTACGCCTGTCAAAATAATTTCAAGTGTTCCTTTTGCGGCTATTTCGCGAGCTTCGGCAACGGTATTGCTGATGCTGTCGTTCCGGCTACGACCGCGCGCAAATGGAATAGTGCAATACGTGCAATAATAGTCGCATCCATCCTGTACTTTCAGGAAACTCCGGGTACGATCGCCATACGAATAGGCGTGAAAATAATTCCTGATTTCCTTCGGCTTGTGGATATGTATTTCGGTTTGTTCCTTTTTGCTCAGATTTCCTAAATAGTCGGTAATGTTTTGCTTTTCCGAAGAACCAATGACCAAATCAACTCCATCAATTTTCTGAATTGTATCGGGTTGCAATTGGGCATAACAGCCTGTAACAATAATCAAAGCATCCGGATTTTTTCGAACGGCCTGACGAATAATATTTCGTGTTTTTTTGTCGCCCTCGGCAGTAACCGAACAAGAGTTTATTACCACGGTGTCAGCATTTTCATTGAATTCCACACGTTCAAATCCTAGTTCTTCAAAGCGGCGGGCAATACTCGATGTTTCCGAGAAATTAAGCTTGCAGCCGAGGGTATAAAAGGAGGCTTTTTTGCCTGAATATTCCATTAAAGTCTTTCCCATCATCTGATAATCAGGCCGCAAAAATAACGAATATTGTCTGTTCGCTAAAATGAAACGGCAAAGGATAACTCAATTTTCATCAGAAGATAATTTGTTTTTAATTACCTGATGTAACTCACATGTTGCTAAAGGTTATCTTCATTGGTGTTTGAGTTTACTGTAACATGTTCGTTTCATATTGTGATGATATCCTTTGCCGTCTGCTTTAGCTGACGGTTGTAATGATTACAACAAGTCGCTG
>CAZTDA010000563.1:0-1696 GCA_964612155.1 uncultured Eubacteriales bacterium
GTTTTTGCGACGACAGCTCCAAACCAAGTTCCGCCTTTCCCTGAGTTGGATGTTTGAAAAGTTACATCCGAATTGGGCGCATAGAGCCCGCCAAAAAAGGAACCATTCCCTCGAATCTTGCACGCAGAGTTGCCGGTTACGTAAATATGAAGATTCCCCGGTTTATTATCTGCGACCGTAGTTCCTTGCCCGGTAATATCCACAGCGCCGTCAACATAGATTTTGACAGCGCCGGTTGCAACGAGCGATTTCTTTCCAGCGATCTTAATTTCGGTCGCATGATAAGTTCCTGCAGCTAGTGTGATGCTATCGGTCACACTTCCAAGCTCTGTGGGCGGTGTCGCAAGGGATGACATCGGCGTTGGAGCTGGTAGGGACCACCCTGTCGGAAGATTGCCTTTGGTCCCGGTGAGCGTGGAGTTCGTGACGGTGATGCCGGTGTTTGGATTCCCGTTTTCGCTTACCTCCGCGTTCCCTTTAACCGTGGTACCTGATAATGCGATCGCTCCAATGGCTGTGGAATCTGCAGCAACAGCGCCGTCTTGACTGATATTGGAGCCGCCGTAGGCTCCCTGGTTTGAATTGTAATTGTCAAACGTCATGCCCGATAGATTCATCGTTTGCGTCGTGAGAATCCCATATTCGAAAAGAGACGCTGGCGGTGCGGGTTCAGTGATGGAAGAATAAACCGTGATTGCCGAAGTTTGTCGTCCACGGTTATCGGTAGCGCAACTAGGCGCACAGCCCATGGCATCAATCCGGCGCATGGCAGGTTGATCCGTGACAGGGGAAATCGTATACGAAAAAGTGGCTTGCTCTAAAGGCATTTCCGGAGAATTATAAGTTGTGCTTGTTGTATTGGTCCGGCGTATCGTGTCTGTCGCAAGTTCTCTGAGCGCAAAATCAATACCAGCTTCCGCGGCATTAAAAGCTAAAATTTTATTCTGGTACCGTTCTGTGGATTGAACGGCCCCGGTATGCCTTGCGAAAAGCGCAAATGAGAAAACTGAAAGAAAAATCAGCACAATATAAACCAAAATCAAAATAAAACCTCTTTCATCAGGTGCTTTTTTAGAGTTTTTCATGGGTTCCTCGCTTCTGCTTGCGCGGTGACTTGAATCGGTGTTTCCGGGATCACTCTTCCGTTCGAGAGTGTTTGTTGCGCGCTAGCGGTGATGGTAACTAGTCCGGAAATGGTACTGGGTCTCGAGAATGTAAGCGACGTGACGTTATTGGCAAGAATAGCCTGTTTGGTTACTCCGGATTCGACAGAGGTCCGGATGATTTGATGCGCATCGGAATCTAGGACATAGTTGATATCGGCTGCCCATAATGGCGAATAATTGCTGTCCACGAGAGTTGACGCATCCGGAGCAGGCACAGGGACTCTAAAGTTGATGGTGCTTCCGCTTAAGGTGTTCCCACTCCCAAAATCCACGATTTTGTTATAAGAGGTCTGCCGTATTTCCTGTGTCATTTTGAATAGGGCATCACGGAGATCTTCTTCGAGGGTAATTTTAGTGCTCATGATTTGAAACTGTTCGTTGCTGGCTTTTAAAATGGCAAAGGCTACGGCAATAATGATAACTGAAACCGCAGTTACGATGACGATCTCTAAAACGGTAAAGCCCTTTTGTCTTTGAGTCATTTTGCTACCTCTGTGTCATATAAGTTTGAACCGTTGCCGTTCGAGTAT
>CAZTDA010000564.1:0-1695 GCA_964612155.1 uncultured Eubacteriales bacterium
GGAGGGTGTCGGCGAGGTCGACCGGTTTTGTGTGACGACCAAGGTGCAGGAACCCCAGCCCGAATGCACCCTGACCTATGCCGATTTGCCGGAAGTCAACTCAGAAAAAGGTGCGAAATGGCTGGCGGTTTCGGAGTTTGCGGCGGACGGTATCAAGCCGGACACCGATGTGGCGGCGATGAAAGCGACGTTCGGAGAACCTATTTCGAGTTGGGGTGAATACGATCAATGGTTGAATTACATGGTGTATCAATATGACGGTGTAAGTTATAAATACGAGACGGGAATTATCGACAGAGACGGTTGGGAAGAAGTAAATTGGACATATAATGCCGTTTTCATCAAGAATCTGGTGGAATTTCCTCGCGGGATTCAAATCGGGGATAGGTTCGAGGATGTGCTGAAAAAGTTTCCGCAAGAGATCGATTACAAAAAGGAAGCAAAAGACGGATTATTCTTCGGGGATTATTGGAGAAAAAGTGAGGTTGGATGGGGTGCGGTTCAAATCGAAAACAGCAAGTTTACGGACAACGGTGTTTGGATTTCGGTGATCTGCGACGATTACTGGCCGATGATTCAAGTGCATTTTACGGACGAATTAATTGCGGATAAGATTGTGATTCAATTTGCATCTTATCCGTTCGGATAAAAGTGAAATACATATGAAAATAGTGATTACTGCGGCTCTTTTTTTGGTTTTAGTATGCGGTTGTTCGCCCATGGTGAGTCAACCGACAGACAGCAAAACAATCAGTTTTAGCAGGAACGAAGATTTTCAAAGTGCAGTCAGCGCAGAGAGCAAAACAACCGTCAGCATGACTGCAACAACCGAAGACCCACAAGAAAACCCTCTCACAGAGCTCCCCATAGTGACGGCTGAAGAGGGCGCAAAATGGTTGGCGGCTTCTGAGTTTGCGGCGGATGGGATTCAGCCGGATACGGATGTCGAGGCAATGAAAGCGGCATTCGGCGAACCGACGGCGGAAACGCCGGAGCATGGGAATCAGATTGATGCGATGTTTTATCAATATGACGGCGTGCAGTTCGAGATTTTTATACGAACCTGGGATGATGAGACGGAAAATAACACCTGTCGGGCTTATAAAGCAATATTTACTGAAAATCTGATCGAGTTCCCGCGTGAAATAAAAATCGGAGACAGTTTTGTGAATGTGTTAAAAAAGTTTCCGCAAGAGATGGATTATCAGAAGAGCGAGAATGACGGGCGGTTTTATGGGGACTGGTGGTCAAAACGAGAACTTGGCTGCGGAAGTGTGCGCGTGAAAACCGGAGATCCTGCATTTGATGACGGTGTTTGGATTTTCGTGGGTTCAGATGACTACTGGCCGATGTTGCAGGTACATTTTACAGAAGAGTTGATTGCGGATAAGATAGTGGTGCAGTTTTTAGCGTATCCGTTTGGGTAAAAGGATGGTGTACATGAAAAAGGTATTTGCGGCGATTTTAGCGATTGTTTTATCATTGGTTTTTGTCCCCTCTTGCGAATCCGGCCAAACAGTGCAGTTTCAATTAAAGATTATGAATTGGTCGCAGCTCGACTACTTTATCTGCGCGGAGAATCAGGATGTCAAACTCAATCTCGAGCTTGAAAACTGCGCTTATACCGAAGAGGACGGGGCGAGGGTTTATGATGTGACTGTACATTACCCTTTAAAAGTGGTTGTCCGGGAAGAC
>CAZTDA010000565.1:0-1680 GCA_964612155.1 uncultured Eubacteriales bacterium
CCAGCACCACCACGCCCGCGGTGAGTGCGAGCATGACCGCCGCCGTGACGGCGATCAGCATAACCGTGTTTTTCTTGATGAACTTAAAAAGTTTTCCTGTTTTGAAACTCGGGCTTCGGCTTTGAACCCCGGTTATGTCCATATGTTTATTTCACCGCATATTTCAGATTGCATAAAAAACAGCAGGCATTTAACCCGCCTGCTGCATTTTAACATCTAAATTACTAAAGTCAATATCGAATTACAAATTTATGAGGTGAAAGCGCGGATAGTTCTTCGAAATTGACCATCAGATTCATCAATTCATGAGCGTGTTCTTGATAAAATCCGGTGTTTTGTGCACAGGGTTCCGTGAAACGGGTATCATAACCGTTGTCGAGCTCTCTTCGGCTGTCGTAGAGCGCAAAGGGTACCGGCTCGGCACTGTGCGTAGTAGTGGAGACCAGTGTCGGGTGGTCGGGCATCAGCAAGGCGCCGAACGGTTCACCGCAGGATTTGAGATAATTTAAAACAGGCCTCACGATTTTTTGGTCAATCTGCTCAATCGCCCAGACCTTTTCTGCCGGTTGCCCGTGATGGCCGCACTCATCCGGTGCTTCGACATGGATATAGACAAAGTCGTCGGTTTGCAATGCCTCGATAGCGGCGCGGCCTTTGGCAGCAAAATCGGTGGAGTTGTCACCCGTCGCGCCCGGCACCTGAAGCACCCGAAGCCCCGCACATTTGCCCATACCTTGAATTAAATCGACTGCCGAGATGATACTGCCTTGAAGGCCGAATTTTTCTTTAAAATCGGTCATTTGAGGCTTTCTGCCTTCGCCCCAAAGCCACACCGCCGAGACCGGCTTTTTGCCCTCTTTGACACGGCGAATGTTGACCGGGTGTTTAGGGAGTTCACGGAAGGAATATTCCAAAATCTCGCGCAGCAAATCACTGTTTGTGCCTTTGGGCAGATATTGCTTGAGCTTTTGGCCGTGGATATCGTGCGGAGCGACGGTCTTTGCGCCTCTTTTGGCATTTCGCAGAACAAGGCAATGGCGATAACGGATTCCGGCGTAAAGCTCGACTTTGTCTGAAAAGTATTGTGCGACAGATTCGATAATCGCATGGGAGTCCTTGTTTTCGATATCCCCTGCACTGTAATCGAGCATGACCGTATCTTCAAGATTTTCGGATTTTGAAAGTGTAACGGTGTTGCAGCGGTAGGTGACATCTCGGGGAGATAGTTCAATGCCCATGTTGACGGCCTCGAGCGGAGAACGGCCGGAGTAATAGATTTTGGGATCATAGCCGAACACCGAGAGGTTGGCGGTATCGCTGCCCGGCTCCATGCCATCGGGGATGGTTTTTGCCATTCCTAAGATACCTTTTCGAGCCAATTGGTCCATGGCGGGGTGTTTTGCCGCTTCAAGCGGCGTGCGGTTTGAAAGTTCGGGTACGGCGATATCGGCCATGCCGTCGCCTAAAAATACAACATATTTCATTTTTACAACCAGCTTTTATAATTATTTCAGCCAGTGGATCACCTTTTGTTTCATTTCGGACCGGCTGATGATTTGATCGAATCGAACGGGCAATTCACGGATCGCTTTCAACTGTTTGGGGGCTAAAAGTCCGGTGAATTGCTCCAGCGCGTCAACAGCATCGAAGCCGTTTTCGGGCGGCGTTTGCCCGAGTGCG
>CAZTDA010000566.1:0-1676 GCA_964612155.1 uncultured Eubacteriales bacterium
GACCGGATGCCCGAGCGCCGCCATATGCACGCGGATCTGATGGGTTCTGCCGGTTTCGAGTTTGAGCCGAACATGGCAGTAACCCGGATATTCAGCCAAAACGCAATATTTGGTCAGCGCTGATTTAGAGTTATAAGCCGTTGCCGCCATCTTTTTTCGGTCGGTTTTGCTGCGCCCGATCGGCAAGGCGACTTCCCCGCTTTGCTGCGGCAGATGTCCGATTAAAACCGCCTCGTATTCCCGCGTAAAGCTGTGTTCTTCAATCTGTGCAGCAAGGGCCTTGTGCGCCTCGTCGGTCTTGGCGACGATCAACAACCCGCTGGTGTCTTTGTCGATGCGGTGTACGATGCCGGGTCTGACCACGCCGTTAATGCCCGAAAGCGAAGTGCCGCAGTGGGCAAGCAGCGCGCTTACCAGCGTTCCGTCGGGGTTTCCCGCCGCGGGATGTACAACCATCCCTCGGGGCTTGTTGACGACCAACAGCCAGTCGTCCTCATAGACGATGTCCAATGGGATGTCCTCGGGTTTTGCGGCGCACGGCTCCAAATCGGGCAGTTCGAAGGTCACGGTCTGTCCGTTTTTGAGCAGATATTTTTTCTCCCGCACGATGCCGTTGACAAGTATTTGACCGCTCTCCGCCAGTTTGGCGGCCACGGCACGGCTGACCGGCGCGTTGTCGGCCAAAAATTTATCCAGCCGGATACCGTCCCGTTCGACGGTTAAAATGATTTTTTCACCCATCTTTTTTGAGTGTTTCGGGTTCTTTGGAAAACAAAATGATGATCGCCAATGCAATCGCCCCACAAGTCACGCAGCTGTCCGCAAGGTTAAAAATCGGAAAGTTGATTGGCTTAAAGTAAATAAAATCGACCACATACCCGCGAAACACGCGGTCGATCCAGTTTCCGAACCCGCCTGCGATAATCAAGGTGGTGCAGATGCGAACCCCCATTGTCTGAAACATCGGGAGTTTGATCATGGCCCAAATTCCCGCAGCGGCAATGACCAACGTCATAATGATAAAAACAATTCTGCCGCCCTGCAGCATGCCGAACGCCGCGCCCCGATTTTCGTGATAAAAAAACTCCAGCACCCCGTCGATCACGGGAATCGGATTGCCCTGCAGCGTATTCATCGCCCATAACTTTAAAAGCTGGTCGCCCCCGACCAAAACCACGAATATAGAACTTAGTATGATTATCGTACTCATTTCATCATCTCCGTAAAACTCGCCATCATATCCGACAGCGCTGTGATATTTTCCTCTTTTAAGATGCGGTCGCGCTTGGTGTGTATACGCCCCAGGTAATACCCCAGAACGCGGTTTTTGCGAAATGCCGCCACGCCGATTCCGCACTTGAAATTGGCATGATCGGATGGGTAATAAGTGCTTTTCGACGGAAAAATTACGACTTTTCGTGCGCCGGAGTCCGCCGATTTTAATTTTCCTTTGACTTCATCATCCACGGCCTTTTTTAATAAAAACGCCAGTGTGTCCCCGTCGCCCACGCAGTCAAAATTAATCACCGGTTTGTTGGCAAGCACTTTTGCATATCTTTTTTTAAACCCGAGTGAGCCCAGTGTGCCCCATTCCTCACGATCAAAAAACACAAACGCGGCTTCGCGGCGCAGATGCGGCGGCAACTTTGCCGCTGTCTCAATCAGCGTCACCACAC
>CAZTDA010000567.1:0-1674 GCA_964612155.1 uncultured Eubacteriales bacterium
GACTGACCGCAATGTCGTTCAACCGGATCTCCTGGTGGTTTGCGACCAGAGCCTTTTCAACGAAAAGGGTCGCTACATCGGTGCGCCGAGTTTAGCCATCGAGGTGATGTCGCCATCCAGCCGCGGCCATGACCTGATTCGCAAAATGGGTCTCTATTTGCGAGCGGGTGTGCAGGAATACTGGACCGTTGATCTGACCAACCATCTGATCAGCATTTACCGTTTCCGGGACAGTCAGATTGTCCTGCAGAGCAGTTTTGACATCGACAGGCAAGTCCGGTCGGACTATCTCCAGGGACTTGTCTTCCCGGCTGCGAGCGTTTTTGAGTGAACAATGACAGCGCGCCGATGTAGCTTACGAAAACAACCTGGGTTGGAGGCGATTTTTATGCCCGTAACCAAACACGAATACCCGATTCTTGAATATGATACTGAAACAGCCGGGGTTATCAAGCCCAATCGAAATGAACGGGCGCAGTTGCCACACAAGTGTCTGATGACCTTTTTCGGTGAGGTGCTGGCTGCTTTTACAGCAAAGCACAGCGCCGATGAAGTCAGCCACTACGGCTCCGAAATGCGCCGCTTTCCGATCTATGCGGTTGAATATCAAGGCGTCAGGATCTGTGTGATTCAAGCGGCCGTCGGCTCGGCATCGATCGCTATGATGGCTGACTTGCTGATCGGATACGGTGTCACCGAATTAATCGCTTGCGGCGGATGCGGGGTATTGACCAGTATTCCCGCGGGTGATGTGATTATTCCCGTTTCTGCCCTGCGTGATGAAGGAGCTTCCTACCACTACCTGCCGCCGTCTCGTGAAATCATCGTCAATCCTGATGTTGTTAAAATAATCAAACAATCTTTGGATGAATTGCATACGCCGTATGTTGAGGCGAAGACGTGGACGACAGACGCGTTGTACCGGGAAACACCAGATATGATAACCTTCCGCAAGGAAGAGGGCTGCTCTGTTGTTGAGATGGAATGTGCGACGCTCGCGGCAGTGTCGCAGTTTCGCGGTATCCGCTTCGGACAGCTTCTGTACAGCGGCGACATCCTGAACGATTATGAAAATTACGACGAGCGCGATTGGGACAAGAACCTGACTGCACGGGAAAAACTGTTTTATTTGTCTCTGGAAGCGCTGGTACGGATGTGATGACTTTGATGACAACAGTATACTTTGTCCGCCATGCCGAATCCGACCCTACGGTACGTGACGGGTTTACCCGACCGCTCACCGCTAAAGGTCTCAAAGACTGTTCACTCGTTACGGACTATCTCAAGGATAAATACATCAACAAGGTAATCTCGAGTCCGTATAAGCGCGCGGCGGACACGGTCGCGGACTTTGCTGAAAGGTACGACCTTAAGGTGGAAACAGTTCACGGTTTCCGCGAACGCCAAATCGATTCCGACTGGCTGCGCGGCACTGATTTCTGGCCGTTTATCGAACGTCAATGGCATGACTTTGCCTATAAATTATCGGACGGCGAATGCCTGCGCGAGGTTCAGGAACGGAACATCACGGCGCTGAATCATACTCTTGAGCAATATAAAGGTCAAAACATTGTCATCGGTACGCATGGCACGGCGCTGTCGACGATCATCAACTATTATGACAACACATACGGATTCAAGGATTTCATGGCAATGGTACACCTCATGCCTTGG
>CAZTDA010000568.1:0-1673 GCA_964612155.1 uncultured Eubacteriales bacterium
CCTTCTCTTATGCGTTTTATCATTATATAACTATCAGTTCATATGGTGATATGAGAGGTTGGTTATTAATTTAATGGGTGATTTCCTCTTCGATAAAAGTTATTAATTCCATTTACTATATATTTACATTAATGGAATATTATGTTATATTAGTGTTGCGATATTGGTTATGCAAAATTTGAAAGGAGTAGTTACTCATGAGTTTATTGATAGAATTTCTTATTTCACTGGCAGCTGGCGTATCCTCTGGTGTGATTTCTGGGCTTATTACGAACAAACTCAGGATTCGAAAATTTAAAAAACTGGCTAATAATGATTTGATTCCAAATGAAAACACATCTAAAGGTTTACAATTAGCAATAATCCTTGCTCTTTGCATTACTTTAGGCGTTTTTGTTTTTTTACAATTCAACTTTTCTAATAACCAATACGCTTTTTCTAATATAAAAGGATCTGATATAAATATCTCTCCAAGTAATTCAGAACTTAACAATCAAAATCAATCCTCTTTAATTCGACAAGTTCAACTATCTCCGTCAAACAATTCCCCATCCGTTTCATCTATACCAACTGATGTAACATTATTAGAAGGTGAAACTTATACATTAATTGCGGACGGTATTGTTTCCGGCGATGTCATTATTAATAATCAAAAACTCTATGATGATGACCCTTTAACATCATTGCTTGTGGTCTGTAAGACGGGGACTCAAATTGAGGCGCCCTTTGGTTGCTACGTGAGTTACAATAGAAATTTGGAACAAATGAAAAAAGCAAATATCGCTAAAGGGTATTCCGAAGAATTGATTATTATAAAACAGGCAAACTAGAATCTCAAGCAAGGTAAGCAACGGGGTGATATGTAGACGGCCAATGACTGTCCTTGCAAACGAAAAAATATATAATCGTCAAATCAACAAACAGAGTGCCGAGGTCGTCCCTCCGTGCGGATTTCGCTCTCTACATAAAAACGACCTCCGTTTGGAGGCCGTTTTGTTTAATTGTTTATTTAACATGACCGAGCGCTGCTTTGATAAATGACACAAACAGCGGATGGGGGCGGTTGGGGCGGCTCTTGAATTCGGGATGGAACTGGACACCGACGAAAAACGGGTTGTCGCGCAGTTCCACGGCCTCGACCAACATACCGTCCGGGGAGATGCCGCTGATGACCAAGCCCTTTTGCTGAAATTCGTCTCGGTATGCATTATTGAACTCATAGCGGTGGCGGTGGCGCTCGCTGATGTTCTGCGATTTATAAGAGCTGTACATGATGGTATCTTCGACAATCATGCAGGGATAAGCGCCGAGACGCATGGTGCCGCCTTTTGTGAGGATCTTTTTCTGTTCTTCCATGATGTCGATGACTTTATGTTTGGAATCGGCTGAGAACTCGCCGGAGTTGGCGTCGGTATAACCGCAGATGCTTCTGGCAAACTCGATGGTCATGATCTGCATACCCAAACAGATACCGAACAGCGGGATGTGATTTTCGCGGGCGTATTTGACCGCCTGGATCATGCCCTCGATGCCCCTGTCGCCGAATCCGCCGGGGATCAAAATGCCATCGGCTTCACAGAGGATTTCGGCGGTGTTTTTGGTGTTCAACCGCTCGCTGTCGATCCACATGATTTTGACTTTTGCGCCTAAACTGCTTCCCGCGTGGTTGAACG
>CAZTDA010000569.1:0-1668 GCA_964612155.1 uncultured Eubacteriales bacterium
CTTGCCGAAATGGGCAACCTGGGCGACGATGTTCTTGCCATTACCGATGAACTCGACTCCGCCGGCAATACCGTTAAAGCCGTCACCAAGGGTTTTGCAATTTCGGCCGCCGGTCTTACCGTTATCTCGCTGCTCGGCGCGTTCATTGCTGAAGTCAACACCGCCGCCGTGGAACTCGGAATCGTTGCGGAAGGCGCTAAATTTTTAGCAGGTTTCGACGTCATGGATCCGCTGGTTTTCTTCGGACTTCTTGTCGGTGCGGCGATTCCTGCGGTCTTCTCTGCCATGTTGATGCTCGGTGTTGACCGTAACGCGCAGCGCATGGTCGCCGAAATCCACCGCCAGTTTAAAGAAATTATCGGCCTTAAAGAGGGCAAACCGGGTGTCGAACCCGAATATGACAAATGCATCACCATCGCCACAACGGGCGCGCTCAAAGAATTGATTCCGGCCGGTCTGATGGCAATCATCGCGACAGTGGTCGTCGGATTTATCGGCGGTGTCACCGCCATCGGCGGCTTCCTGTGCGGCAACATCGTCAGCGGTCTGCTGTTCGCGCTGTTCATGAGCAACTCGGGCGGTCTGTGGGATAACGCGAAAAAATATGTTGAATCCGGCCATGAAGGCGGCAAGGGCTCCGATGCTCACAAGGCAGCCGTCGTCGGCGACACCGTGGGCGATCCGTTCAAGGATACCGCAGGCCCGTCGATCAACACCCAAATCACCGTCGTCTCGCTGGTCTCATCGTTGTTGGCAGTCATCTTCTTACAGCTGTCAATATTCTAAAAGATAAAGTGAAAGACCCCGCCGGTTTCGGCGGGGTCTTTTTGATTGCAGAAAATCGCTTTTTCATGATTTAATACCAATGCGGAAAAGGGTTTATATTGTATATTACAATTCAGCATTTGGCGGAGGTGTAATACAGAAACAAATTTTATTTTCAATTGAAATGGGTTGTTTTCGTATTAAACAGAAATCCTATAATAATTTAAATACCCGTCAAGACGAGAGAGGTCGGGGCGCCACGGCGCCATCACGATCAAATCGCCGGTTTGTTCTTCCTCACAGGCCCAGTGGTTGGAGAAGTCGACGGGTAAACCCTTGGTATCATCCATATCCTCCGGCTTCGTGTCGATGATAAACACTGAGTCCTTTTTGACAGTGAGGGTTGTTTGGTCGATTTCGGCAGCACAGAGAGGATAACGGGGCAAATTGCCGCGCGGGTTTTTATCGTTGATCACGCCGATGAAATAGAGCTTTCCGCTGCTGTGGGAGACCAATTTGGTCGAGCAGGAGGAGGAGTACATAATCTCACCGGTGTTATATAGCACGGGTTTTGGCTCATCCCAGTGCAGGCCGCCGTCATGAGAAACGCTGTAAAACTTACAGCCGATGATGTCGTCGGAGCGGGTGTAGTTGCTGCCGCGACAGAGCATAAAGACATCGCCGTTCGGCAGTTCGGCCAGCGACGGCTCGTAAATTCCGCGCGTCGTAATCTCAAACGGCAGGCCGACCCAGTCGCCGAATTCCCAGTCAAAACGCTCGGTTTTTGCGTTCCAACGGCCTTTCATCGCACCGGATTCCAAAAAGCCCATGCCGGTCGGGCCGGCGTTGACTGCGCCCTCTGGAATTTGGCGTTGAAAGCCCGCCAAAATGCTGCCGTCCGAG
>CAZTDA010000570.1:0-1666 GCA_964612155.1 uncultured Eubacteriales bacterium
GGTCTTTGCACGCCAAGCGATTACCTGACCCACAACGAGTTCACCACCGATCCGGCCAGTTACAGCGACCATTTTGTAACCTTTGCCGATCATGATTTATGCATTTATAAATTCATGGGACGCAAGGCCTATTTTTCTAAATTTGAGTTTGCCGATCGTATTTGGATTACCCATTTCGAAAATTTGTCCAAACACGATATCCGGCTGATAATCACTTCAATCTTTACACAGAGCGGAGATGTTGACTGATGGACAACCAAACCACCCAGCAAAAAAAGGACAACAGGATCCTATATATTATTTTAATTTGGGTCGGTGTGTTACTCATCGCCTTTGTTGCGTTTTATTTCACCAATAAAAACAGCAATAAAATCGAGATCGACTTAAAGTGGAACGAGATTCAATTCGGCGCCGAAGGCGACATCAATTTCACGTGGGAAGATATTGATACCAATATCACCGAACAACAGCTGGAAGCCGTAATCGGTGTAAATCCGGCCATCGAAGCACCTGTGTTTTCAAAATTCAGCATCGGCGGTATCCGTAAATACATCCCTCTTGGTACATCCGGCGAACAGCTGACCGATGAAACCTGCGTCGGTATTCAATTTTTTGACGATTCCGACGACAAACGCACCGTTCTTACCATTGTCTCTTCAACCGACACCATGAATCTTCAATTTCCCAATTCCGAGTCCAACCTCGATTTAAAAAATCTCAGCGATGACTGGACCATCGTCGGCGAAAACCGCTGTAAACTCTATAAGGTCTATGCCGACGCCATGGTCTCCCAATACAGCTATGCAATTTTTGAAAAAGACGGACATTTTTGGCACATTGAGTTCACCAATATAACCGACGACGAGATCGCTCAGATCATTTATTACGCATTGCGCAGCGAATGATCCCCTTCTCGGTATCAAGGGAGGAGTACATATGAGTACAAGAGCAAAAAAATGGTTGATATTCGGCATTGTTGTCGTATTGGTTGCGGGAGCGGTTGTCGTTATGAACCGTATCAGTTTCTTAAAAGCCAAAATCCCTGACGATGCGGTTTTGGGCAATCTCGACATCGCACTTGTCCAAATCGAACCGACGCTCATCCGCTCCGTGATGACCGATCAAATCGCAAAATCAACCAATATCTATGTGTTCCGACCGGACGGCGGAATGAGCATCGGCTCTCTGGATCTCGAGGACTCCGGCGGATTTTTCATTCCGGAACCGGGTAGTGTTTATTTTATCAAGGATAATAAACTTTACTGCTGCGATGTGGTCGATAAGAATTGGGAAGTCACCGACCGTGAGACCTGGCAGGCCTTCGCAGTTTTTGAGCTGCGCGACGGCGTTCCGTATATCGATGATAATCATAAGATCAACGACACCTCTTTTACGTTTATCCAGCACGACTCCGTCCATCCCTGGCTTGACTTTATCTCACAGGTAAATCAAAAAATCGCCGAATATCAAAAATAACCCAAAACCTCAAACCTCCGTGCAATTTCTCGTAAAAACCGGTTGACAAAACCCGCGCATGATGATAAAATACTCTTCGCGGTCAACTGATCGCAAAGTTTATGCGAGAGTGGCGGAACTGGTAGACGCGCACGTTTGAGGGGCGTGTGTCCATGACATACGGGTTCAAGTCCCGTTTCTCGCACCACAT
>CAZTDA010000571.1:0-1657 GCA_964612155.1 uncultured Eubacteriales bacterium
GTATTTTGACAGTCGCCAGGAAGCGCTTAATTGGGGAATGAAAACCGTAAAGGTAACAATTTTATAATCCAACCAAGACGCACCGCTTTAAGCGGTGCGTTATTTTTTTGGTTCGCATTTACATAAACGAAACGCCCAATGCAATTAGGAAGCAAAGTGGTCCAACTGTGCAGATGATATGGTAGAAATTAGTTTTAAACGCTTTAATACCGCAGAAAGATTTGACATAATAGATGAAACGATGTGGTGGAATCATTGGGGTGATTTTTATGTTTTTGAAATCAGTTTCACTTCTAAGAGAAAATATAAAGTCCTTTAACAATTACCCTTTTTCTATTCCGGCTATTAAGAGCTTGGATCAAATAGAGCTAAAAAGTATGGTAACTTTTTTGGTGGGTGAAAACGGTTCGGGTAAATCCACCCTGTTGGAAGCAATCGCTGAGCAGTGTGGATTTAATACGGCCGGCGGCGGGAGAAACAACGCTTATGAAGTGTATGCGGCCAAGTCTGCTTTGGGAGATTATATCAGGCTTTCGTGGATGCCCAAGATTACCAATGGTTTTTTCTTGCGGGCCGAATCTTTTTATCATTTTGCCACGCATATTGATGAAGTGGACGATACAGGTTTTCGTTCCTATGGCGGCCGCTCGCTCCACGAGCAATCACACGGAGAATCATACCTGTCATTATTTATGAACCGCTTTAAAGGAAAAGCCATCTATTTATTGGACGAACCCGAAGCAGCTTTATCTCCGTCCAGACAACTGGCATTTTTAAGAATAATACATGATCTGTCCCACAGTGGGGAAGCACAATTTATCATTGCGACTCATTCCCCGATCCTAATGGGTTATCCTGATGCGGTTATATTGAATTTTAATGACAGTAAGATCAATGAAATAAAATATGAAATGACAGATCATTATCAAATCACCAAGTATTTTTTGCAGCATAGGGAAAAGGTTTTGGCGGATTTATTTGCATGATGATTTTAAAACAATGCTGTTTAGTCCCGCAGAGGCTGACAGCCCGGACACCAATAGATTGCGCCGCCGAGATAGGCGGCTTTTTGTATTTCTGTGCCGCAAACCAGGCACGGTTTTCCCACCGTATTTTTACTGAGAATGGTTTTATATCCGCCTGTATTGCCAAACAGATCCTTCTCTGTGTCGCGGCCGTTAAGTCTGGTCATCTCAGCAAGCGCATCTTTTATGGAGCGGAATAATCCATCCAGCTCTTGCCCGGATAGCGTTCCTGTCTTCCGTTTGGGGTGAATGCCGGCATGAAAAAGAATATCCTGCAGCACGCCGTTGCCGAGTCCCGGAATCCGCTGCTCCGTGGCAAGAAATGCCTTGGCGGAGAGTTTGCCGGTATTGTCAGTGTGAAGTGCTGCAAAATAGGCCATATCAAAAGCGTCGGTCAGGGGCTGGGGTTTTTCTTTGGCAACGAGGTAATATTTATTATCGAAATCTCCCGCTTTGAAGGCAAAAACCGATCCATACATCTGGACCGTACAGACCAGAGCGCTTCCATCATTAAACTCAATCAGAAGCTGATGCTTGGGTGGAACTTTGTTTAAATCATCATAATAGCGCAGGTTGGCTCCATCGCCAAGCACAATACGACGGTCGCCGGCAGTGATTTCAACCATCGCGCC
>CAZTDA010000572.1:0-1645 GCA_964612155.1 uncultured Eubacteriales bacterium
CGCTGCTGGGGCTGACCCGACAGACGCTGGTGCAGAGTTATTGCTTTGCAGACGGATTTACAAACCTGTTTTTCCCGACCAACGCCGCGCTGTTAATCGTGCTCGGACTGGTGAATCTGTCGTATTGGAAATGGTTAAAATGGGGCTGGAAGCTGACGCTTGCCACGGTGGCTGCCTGCGTGGGGTTATTACTGCTTGCGGTCAAAATCGGGTACGGCCCGGCGTGAGTGATATTTCGGTCAAAAAGCGGTAAATATAGTGAAGCCACTTGAAAAACAAGACGAGGATAAAAGGTAAGTGGCTTCACATTAGGTAAAACCACTTTAATTTTACCTTGAATTTAAAGTAGTTTTACTATAAAAGGAAGTATTGTTGAAATGAAAATACTCGCAATTGTGGGTTCGCTGCGCGAAAATGCTTATAACAAACAACTGGCGCTGGCGGCGAAAGAGAGCGTGGGTAACCGCGCCGAATTCGAGCTGCTTGATTATTCCGATGTGCCGCTCTTTAACGAGGACATTGAATTCCCTGCTCCCGATTCGGTTCGGCGAGTGCGCGAACAAGTCAAAGCCGCCGATGCAATTTGGTTTTTCTCACCCGAATATAATCACTTTTTCTCGGGTGTGTTGAAAAACCTGATCGACTGGCTGTCGCGTGAGACCGAAGACGAAAGTGAAAGCGACCTGCTCACGGGTAAACCGGCGGCCATCAGCGGCGCGTCGCTCGGCATGGGCGGCACGGTGACGGCACAGGATCATCTGGTCACGCTAATCAGCTTTTTAGATATGGATGTGATGAATTACCCGCGTTTGACCATTCCGAGGGTCTCGAAACAGGCGGACGAAAACGGGAATTTGAAGCTGACTGACAGCGCGCCGTTTTTAAAGGAGCAGGCCGACGCGTTTTTGGCGTTCATCGGGAAGCGTTTGAAATGAACAATTCGGAATTTTGGGCGGTGCTTGATACGTTAGTCGGGGAGTCGGAGATTGTGATTGACCGTCCGAAGGGCTCTGCGCACCCGCGTTATCCGGATTTCATTTATCCGGTCGATTACGGGTATCTGAAAAACACCGCGTCACCGGACGGCGGAGGGATTGACGTCTGGGTTGGCACCGATCCCGAACGCAAAATCGACGCCGTTATGTGCATAGTTGATTTGATAAAACGCGATAGCGAGATCAAGATTTTGATCGGCTGCACCGAAGAAGAAAAGGCGCTTGTCTACCGGACGCACAATGAAAGCGAATTCATGAAGGGTGTTTTGATTCGGAGATAAAAATAAACGGCGTGGGCAGTAATAAGGAGGGCATAATGAAAATCAAAAACATCATCCTGTTGATAGTCCTTGTGGTATTAACCTCATTCACAGTGTCTTGCGGAAACGGTGTAAAAGCGGTTAGAGAAATACCGGCAGGATTTATTCAATTGAGTTCAGAAAAAAATGAATCGAATAACAGTTTGAGTTATAAGTTTGAGGATGATAAAGTTTCATTTTATGATGATGACGGAATTTGTGTATATGATACAGAGCAAAGTAAAAGCGATTTTATCGTTCGAGTCGGTGATGCTTATTATGTCAATGAAGAAAGGTATACGAGAATCCTTAATACTCCGACTGCTTCAAAAATAGTTGATGAAATTCCGC
>CAZTDA010000573.1:0-1638 GCA_964612155.1 uncultured Eubacteriales bacterium
AGCATGGTTTATATGTTCACCTCGACCAGCAAGATCAGCTTTGCGGGCGGCGGTGTTTCGGCCATCGCTTCGGGTGAAGAAAATTTGGCGTTTTATAAGAAACTGCTGTCCTATCAGACCATCGGACACGACAAACTCAACCAATTGCGCCATGCGCGCTATTATAAAAACCTTGAAGGCGTTGCCGCGCACATGGAAAAATACATGAAGCTGCTCGTCCCGAAATTCGAGACGGTCTGCGCCAAGCTCAAAGAGGGTCTCGGCGTATCGGGTATCGCCGAATGGACCGATCCCAAGGGCGGTTATTTTGTCAGCGTCGATTTGTTGCCCGGATGCGCCAAGCGAACGGTGGCGCTGTGCAAAGAGGCCGGTTTGATTCTGACCCCGGCGGGAGCGACCTTCCCCTACGGCATGGATCCCAACGATGCCAATATCCGCATCTCCCCGAGTTTTCCGCCGGCGAATCAGCTTGCGGAGGCCATGGATGTCTTCTGTGCCTCGGCCAAACTCGCAGCGGTCGAAAAACTGCTGTCACAGGATAAATAAGTACATAATGATGTTAATCACGGCGAACGGGGTTACCCGTTCGACGTGGTTTTTTATTATGGAATCATTTTTGATTCGGTTCCTTTTTAAAAACCAAAATCCCGCTCAAGATCAAAACCAAGGCAATTAATAGAATCCACCAGTAGGAGACGAGGTTCGGTGCGGTTTCACTTGGTTCTGCCGCAGCATTTGAAACGGTAAAAAGCTCATTGGAGGATTTGACAGACGCAGCCGCTGTTATTACAGATGACAGGGCAGAGGACTCAATTATCTCAGAAACCTTGCTTGATTTTGTTATTAAAGAGGAATCGGTTGAGGAAATTTCGGCGATGTCCGCCGATTCCGGAATCGATGAAAAAACACTTGTCGAAGTACTGCTTGAAGAATATGGTTTCATCCACCAGGGTTCGGAAGAAGGTGCGGAGGATTCAATTAATAACGTATTTTGCGATGAGTTACTTAAGGAAGAGCTCACACTGGTTACTTCACTTTCGTCGGACGAAGGATCAGAAGATAAATCGGGGGGAATAAACCCGCTCGGACCATAATATCTGGTGGTTGTTCTGGTTGTACTGGTGACAGTGTAAGTGGCGCTTAGAGATGGTTGGATTAGAGTTGAAAATATAATCAATACCATCAAACAGGAGCCCAGTAAAATGATAGTTTTCCCGTTTTTCATATCTCCGCCGCCTCTCTTTTTCCTTCACATTACCATAATACTTATAATATGTCAACTTCCGGTTAATGATCTTTTATCAACTATCGGTTGAATCAATTAAAAAGCGCCTCGATTGAACTCAACCGTCGTTTGTGGTATCATTTTTCCATCAACCGACGGGAGGAATTTGGGTGGAAAACATCGGGAAAATGATTGCCGAACTGCGAAAAGAGCAGGGAGTGACGCAGGAACAACTCGGTCAGGCGTTATCCATCTCGGCGCAGGCGGTCAGCAAATGGGAAAACGGCGGGGTGCCGGATGCCGAGATGCTGCCGCGCATCGCCGACTATTTCAAGGTCTCGATCGACGCACTGTTCGGGCGGAAAGCGGGTTCTCATGACATCGAAGATGTGATTTACGATTATATCTGCGCA
>CAZTDA010000574.1:0-1638 GCA_964612155.1 uncultured Eubacteriales bacterium
TCATCGGCCTGTTCGGCTTTAAAAGCGGACGGGACGTGGACAAGCTCAAAGACATTAAAACGAAGACCGGCGTGACCGGCGTGCCCATTGTTCTGGACTATTCTCTGGGTTTTATTGAAGCGGAAGTGGAAGGCGAACTCGATTGCGGAACCCATACGATCTTTGTGGGCAAGGTTGTCGAAGCCGATCTGACCGGTGATGGCGCGCCGATGACTTACGCTTATTATCAGAATGTCAAAGGCGGCAAATCACCCAAAACTGCACCGACCTTTGATCAGGACGCGGCTGCCGCCAAACCTAAAACGCAAGCCGCCGCGCGATACGTCTGTAGTGTTTGCGGCTATGTCTATGATCCCGAAAAGGGCGACCCCGACAGCGGCATCGCCCCCGGCACCCGGTTTGAAGACATTCCCGATTCCTGGACTTGCCCCGTGTGCGGCGCGGAAAAATCGCAATTTGAGATTGAAAAGTAGGAACAAGGATCAAGGCACAAGGTTAAAGGTTAAAGGTTAAAGGTTTGATCGGGAGAGACGATGACAAGCAGTTTCTCTCGTCAAAGAAGAATGGTAAAGTTTGAGCCCCTGGCTCTCTCCGTTTGGAGAGCGCCAGGGACATATGAAATTTTTCAGATGATCAGAAAATAAATCAGCTCTTACATATATTTCAATGAATGGCGTATGTTCCTAAAGTCTTGCCATGTTTACCTGATAGAAGTAACCCGTTAAAGAAGCAGGAGGCTCATGTTACTGCTCGTAAAACAAATCCGGACACTTCTTACGTCCATACAAAGATTAAGGCGCTGTCACTGAACCCACACCGTACATACCGTTATAATCAACGCTCAACATTAAATTAGGACTTGAGCAGGCTTCTAAAGGCAATGTATATTCGATCAAATATTTTCTGCTGAGTATATTGAAAATCTCCTCAAAAATACTTTCCAATTCATCCACCGAGCCCGTTCCGGAACTAAAGTACTGTCCGCCTGTTCTTCTTGCCAATTGTTGCATGTCATCAGGCCGGGCGAGCTTGGCCGATTCTGAGCCTGGATTTGGATCGATATAAAATATTGTAAAGATCGGAATTCCTGCTTCGACAGCAGTTTGAATAACATTTTCTAAGTTTTCTGCTTCTGTGTCTGTTATATTGTTTGCCCCGTCGGACAAGACGATTACAGCTCGTTTTTCATTGTTTAGGGTTTCATGTGAAGCTCTTTCGATGGATTGCAAGAGAGCTTTATACAAAGCAGTCTTATCTTCCGGGTTGAATACGCCATTGATACCATTATATATTAAATCAGTTTTCCCAGCTGTATCAGTTGGAATCATAAGTGGCGTACTTGGAGGATAAAATTGTACGCTTTTCCCAAATTTGCATATTGCTGCCTCATCATAGCTGGCCTCACCATCATAGCGAAATTTATTTATGAAGTACCCCCCAGCCGTCTTTATGTTTTCAAGAACGTTTGTCAGGCTACCGCTTAAATCAAAAGCCAATACGGCTGAAACATAGTCGGGGGCTTGTATAACCATTGAAGCAAATCCTGTCTGCATTACTTGCACACCGTTTTGCGTTAAGGTGATATAATTCCCTCCTAGTAAGTTCAGTACTTCTGTGTTTACAACATTGGTTACGGTG
>CAZTDA010000575.1:0-1635 GCA_964612155.1 uncultured Eubacteriales bacterium
CACAGAAATAACCATTAAATACCAAAATTCAACTATATTATAAAAATAATGGGTTCTGTCTTTAAAAAGTACATTTTGGGAGAAAAGTTTATGAAAAAACCGTTAAAACTTCTCATTTCGTTGTTCATCTGCGGTCTACTGCTTCTGACGGCCTGTAGAACACCCCCACCTTCGCTCCCGAGTGAGCTACGAGCGCCGAATACTGACTATCCCAAGACTGTCAATATCCTCGCGCCCTATTTTTTCACGAACACATCTGCTGATAATACCGGAATCAAACAACAATGGCTCGATGAAATGTCCGAACGGTACAACGTTAAACTAAACATCATCTCGAATGATTACACAGATCCGGAAAACAACGACTATTCCGCTTCGAGCAAAGTGCAAGATGTGTTGATGGGCGACACAACATTTAAAGGTTTATTTATGATTTCCGATGATGGTTCATATGATTCCGATTTAAGTATCGGCATAGATTCAGCTTCAATTGTGCCCTTGGAAGATTATCTTGCCGACAATCCGGTCTGGAATGCCCTGCCCGATGATTTCAAATCTCTCTTTGAAGTTGGCGGCCATATCTATGCGATCCCGACTTCTGTATCTCGGGCACAAAACGCCCGTGTCATCCGTGATGAGGCTTTGGAAGAGACCGGGATCACCGTAACCGATCTTGATTCATTTCATGATTTCACTGTGGCGTACGCCCAAAAAACAGGAAAACCCGCCATCGGCAGCATCGATGTGTATGAAATGACGGATATTCTGAACGCTTTCGGGCTTTACCCCGGAGATGATGCGTATAATCCGTTTGCTTATGACCCGACAGAGGGTTGTTATGTGGATTTTATGACAAAAGGCGCTTCCGTAGAGGCCTTTGAATACTTGCGGGAACTTTACAAAGCCGGTGCTGTATACCCCCAATATAATGTAGGATCAAAATCTAACAACAACATCGCTTCGAATTATCGAGGATACTACGATTATGACAATTGCACCGAAATATTTACCCTGAATTCTAAATACCCGCAAGTCGCAAACACTTACAGAAGGGGTTTTGCCATGACCAAAGATACCACGAAGCCAAAAGAGACCATCAATTTCCTCGTCTATATGCTGTTCGGCTCCGAACAAAACTACTTGGAATGTTGGCTGGGTTCATCAAAAAATTACATTCTGAACAGCGACGGCACCATTACGATTAAGATGGAGCAGGATTCTAAAAGTAAATATGTATATCCCGGGATACCGAATTTAACGGGCGGTCTTTCAGATATTTTTCCTTATTCTGATGCGAATATCCTTTACAGCCAAAATGGTGTTATCGATTTGGAATCACCGACCCAAATTGGAAAGTATAACGCATTTTTAAAACAGCAATATGATCTAGTAAAAAACGGGACGGTTGTTGAAATTCCATTGAAATATCTGATTTTGAAATCGCAAATCTATGATGCGAATATGACGGATGTCGGTTTACTGTATTCGGATTACTTTCAAAAGGCAATCACAAGTTCCGATCAAACAGTGCAGCAAATCCTTGATGAATACAAAGCCAAAATGCTGAACATGGGCGGCAATCAAATGCTTGACGAAATGAACGCCGCCATCGGCAAAAAAACCGCATATTATTAC
>CAZTDA010000576.1:0-1625 GCA_964612155.1 uncultured Eubacteriales bacterium
CGGTGGTTGCCGATGCTTTATCTTTTAAAGCCGGTTTCCAAGGAGGGTACGGAGAAATATCCGAAACAACCAAGGCATTCTCACAGAGGGTTGTTGAATTGATGGAACGCAAAGGCTGGGATGCACATAAATTCGCTAAAAACACCTGTTTAGAGCCGAATAATTATTATCGAATTACAAGGGGTGAAACGGAGAACCCCTCCATCGAAACGATTCTGAATATCAGTATTGGTCTTGGGCTGCCGACAAGAACACGAGATGAGCTTATCAGCCTCGCTGGGCGGTCATGGCAGAACTCACAGCTTCATTGTGCCTATCGTTATATTTTAGAAAACGGCAACATACAGTCTGTTGCAGACTTCAATGCCGCCTTTGCTCTGCTAGAAATCGATGCAAGCGGCAAATCTCCATTAAAAGATGATACATAATCGTACCCGCCCCGCAGATGTTTTTTACCTGCGGGGTGCTTTTTGAAAAATAGTTTGACATCCCATGTCAAAATCAAAATAGCCCGAACCCGGTAATCACACCGAGTTCGGGCTATTTTCATGTTCAAAAATAAAGAATCGAGGCTGCGAACCCGCTATATAGCGGGCTTTTTCTTTGACATGGCATGATTCGAGAAAGCGCACACAAAACATTAAAATTATATTGAGCGGTCGAGCAAACCGCAATTTAAAAAAGGAGGACAAGCCCGTGAACGAAGTACAAAACCTCGACAAAAAGCGTGTTTGCGACATCAGTGCGGACGGAACAGTGGTTGAAATACGCCGTAAGGACTGTGTAACCCGAATAACCGCCAATCCCGATGGCACGTTGAACATCACTCAAGAACGCATTACCTCGGCGGCGTAGCCGCTAATCATCACAAAGCCTTTAACCGAAATCCGCGTGAGCGCCAGACGACAGTGCGGGTACCCAATTTAGGGTATCGCCCTGTCGTCTTTCGTTTGTAACGGATTCGGACAGCCTCTGCGGATTTCAGAATTTGAAAATCCAAGGAGGCAATCATGAGAAAAATCAAAACTAGCAAAAAGAACCGCACTACCTACAGCTATTATTCCGTCGACGGAACAAAAATCACCCTTCGCCCCGGAGAAAATGGCGTGACCGAAGCCCTCATCGCTATGCTTCACGAATCAGATGACGCCGAATTCAACGCACAGCGCCGAGAGGATTATCACGTCCCTGTTCACTACCATGCCTACACAGATGGTGATGGAGACGATGCAGAAGATCGTAACGACTATCTCGCCGATACCCGCATCAACCCTGAAGAATCCTTTATTGAGGTACTTACCAAATCTGAACACAGTGCCGCATTCAAAGAAATTTGGGACGGACTTCAACCACAACAACGCTCTCTTGCCATAAAGAAATTGCAAGGACGCACCAATGTTGAAATCGCCGCCGAGGAAGGCGTGACTGAAGCCGCCATCCGTAATCGGCTCGCTAAAATTCAAAACAAATTCAAAAACCTCCGTTGACGGGGTTCGAATCAGGCTTCTTTTTCGCTTATGGACAGAGGGTGCGACAAAGCGACCTCTGGAAGGAGGCGGAAGCCAATGAATCTGAAGCACAAGGTCAATATTTGCGTGATCCGTCCGGATGGCGGCAAGACGGCG
>CAZTDA010000577.1:0-1623 GCA_964612155.1 uncultured Eubacteriales bacterium
TGACGAAAAAAAGAAATTCAAGGCGATGTCACGCGGGATGAAAATGAAACTCGGCATGGCGGTCACCTTATCCCATGGCGCAAAATTGCTACTGCTCGACGAGCCGACTTCGGGACTTGACCCGGTGATGCGCGACGAGATGTTGGATGTTTTCCGCGATTATCTGGTCGAGGAAGACCGAACCATCTTCTTTTCTACGCACATCACCAGCGATCTTGAGAAGATTGCGGACTATATTATCTATATTCAAAACGGAAAAATCATCTACAGCGGATTAAAGGACGAGCTGATTGAAAAGTACTGTCTTGTCAGAGGCGGTATCGGGGAACTGCCCGAGCAAAAACGCGAACAAATGATCGGGCTTCGGGAACATGCCGCCGGGTTTGATGGCATGATGGAAGTTACCCAAACAGGCGGATTTTCACCGAATGTGGTGATTGAGACGGTCACATTGGATGATATTATGGTACATATGAGCAGAAACGGAGAAACATTATGATTCGGAAAATGATCGCTCTCGACTGGAGAGCCATGAAGGTCTATCAAATCCGGTTTCCGTTATTGCCGATCTTTGCCTTTGTCTTCGGCTGGTTATACTCCCCGCTGTTGGTCATTCCGCTCTGCGTGGTCTTTTGCCTGAGTTTTTCGATCAACCCCTTTGCCGTTGAGGAAAAAGGGGAGTTGAACAAACTGTACCTGACCTTGCCCGTGAAACGCAAATCCATTGTCACGGGGCGGTATGCGCTGTCTTTTATTCTGCTGTTATTCGGGTTGGTATTGGGTTCTGGCATTTTGCCGCTCTCGAATCTGGTCACACTGTCAAAATGGTACTTATCGTGGGAATGGTATTTAACCATTATCGCGTTGAGTTTTTTGATGTATGCGGTGTTCAATTTGTCCATGTTTCCGATCCTGTTCCGGCTGGGATATCACAAGGGGAAGTTTTGGGGATTTTATCTGCCCGTCGGGTTTTTCGGAATCCTGTTCGGCGGGTATACGGCGATTTCGTCTCTGTCGGGAAATGAGACGTTAACCCTGGACTTTCTGACGTATGCGTCAAATCATCTGTTGTTGATCAGCGGGGGAATGGCGGCGGCAGCCGTTATCATCTTGATGATTTCCTATGTGCTTTCGGTAAAGCTGTATTCCAAACGCGATTTCTGAAAAAGGTCGCTACATATAAAGGATGCGGCGGCAAGAAATTGCCGCCGCGTTGTTTTTTGTTGTGGGTTGAAATGTTGACCCCTACACGCAGCGACGGGGGCGTCGCTCCCTACACATCTGCACTACCACCCGGAGAGGTGGTCGCGGCGAAGGGCACCGAGGATACGCTCACGGACTTCGGGAAAGCGGGTCTCTTCGAGTTCGCCGATAAACGCTTTGGTTTGCTTGCGCTGGCCTTCGTGGTCGTGCGGGCATTTATTTTTCATCACCGGAATGCCGAGCCGGGCGACTGCCGCAATGACCTCTTGCTCATTCATCCAAGACAGCGGACGGATGACCGTGATTTCTTTGCGCGACAGCCAAGTCACGGGCCTGTAACAGCCGATACGGCCCTCCATAAACAAGTTCATTAAAAAGGTCTCGGCGGCGTCGTCGGTGTGGTGGCCGTGTGCGAATTTG
>CAZTDA010000578.1:0-1608 GCA_964612155.1 uncultured Eubacteriales bacterium
GATGTTTTTTGCGTTTGATGCTTTCGATGATCGCTTCGCATTTTTTTCGCGTTCGTGAAGCGATGCAGATATCCCCCAAAATATCGTTGTTCATCGCACACTTATGGGCAACCACATTGGCTACACCGCCTGCGCCGACAATAAGAACATTTTTACGCATCATTTTCCTCCTCTGTCTGTTTGGTTTTTGCAGTTTGGTCAGGACAGATTGGTCACAAAATCATCGTAGCTGAAATTCCTGACGAACTCTATCCTGTCATCCAGCCTGCGAACCGCGATGGCCGGCATCTGCAACCCGTTGAACCAGTTCTTCTTGACCATGGTATAACCTGCCGCATCGGCAAAACGGACCTCATCGCCGATTTTCAATCGTTCCCTGAAATGAAAGGTGCCGAAAACGTCACCGGCAAGGCAGGAACGACCAGCAATCATATATTTGTGTCCGGCGGCCGGTTCGTTTTCCAGTTTGGCCGACAGACGATAAATCAACAGATCAAGCATGTGAGCTTCCACAGAGGCGTCTACGATCGCAATGTCTATTTCGTTATGGACAATGTCGACAACACGCGTAACTAATTCCGTACTGCCGGTAATGGCGCTTTCACCCGGCTCCAAGTAGACTTGAACATCATAGCGGGATGCAAATTCGGCAAGTTTTTTGCTAAAGTCATCTACAGGATAGCCTTCCTTGGTGAAGTACAGGCCGCCGCCCAAACTGACCCAACGCATCTGTTTGAGGATATCTCCGTAAAAGGCGCCGATCTGGTCGAGTTGCTGGGAAAATGTCGCCAGATCATCGTTTTCGCAGTTGTAGTGGAACATCAGCCCGCTGAGTCGCGGAACCTGCTTCTGCAGCAAATTGAGATCGACCACTCCGAGTCGCGAATAGCGTCGTGCCGGGTCGGCCAGGTCGAAATGCGAACAACTGAAGCCGGGATTGACCCGTAGTCCGAGAGGCTTGTTCTGTACCAACGGGTAATAGGTTTCCAGTTGCGAAACCGAATTGAAGATGATTTTATCGGCAAAACCGGCCAAAGCGCGGATATCTTCCGGCGAATACCCGACACAATAAGCGTGGGTTTCACCGCCGAATTTTTCGTGTCCCAATCTGGCTTCGAACAGGGAGCTGGAAGTGGTGCCATCCATATACTGCCGCATCAGATCAAATACGGACCAGGTGGAAAAGCACTTTAACGCCAGCACGGATTTAGCTCCCGATTGCTGACGAATCTGCTGCATAATCTGCAAGTTGCGCAGCAAGCGCTTTTCGTCAATAATATAGTAAGGGGTTGGTAGTTGCATCGAAAAACTCCTGAATTTTTATAACGAAATTAATCATAACAAAAAACCCCCCGTTTGTCGATAAAGGGTAGGCTAAATCGCAGAATGATAGGAGACAATAAATGGAGCTAAATAATGTGCTTTTCGCTTTCGGCCTTACGCTGTTGGCGGGAATATCGACCGGTATCGGCAGTGCATTGGCGTTTTATACCAAACAGACGAATAAAAAATTTCTGTCGGTGGCACTCGGTTTTTCCGCCGGAGTGATGATTTATGTGTCAATGATAGAAATCTTTGCAAAATCGCGATCGGCGTTGGAAGTTGTTT
>CAZTDA010000579.1:0-1607 GCA_964612155.1 uncultured Eubacteriales bacterium
CCAATCCCATACCGTTCTTTTTCAGCGTAATGGTTATAATATAAAATATAATATGCACTATCATATTCCGGTTGCTCTAATTCGCTGAAACCGTTTTTACACCTTAATAATGCCTGTTTCATTTCATTTCTTGAATCAAAACCTACAATTTTCACTTCGTAATCCCCGATAAAAATGTTTATTGACATATGTTATCACTCTCCCAAAATATAAGCAGTAATAAAGTTTCGCCCTCCATTTTAACAATCATGTATAGTACAAAGCTCGTAAAAGCCATCCTTGCACCGCTTTTTGTCAAATGCGAATTCGATCGGACGGGTTCCTTCGAACAGTCCTAACGATAGAGTGAAGTTTGATTTTATGTCTTTCGGTAATGTGAATTCGACACAAATTTCCTCGCCGGGCAGCCAATCGCGGTTGTCGGCGGGGAGTTTGATGTCCTGTTGCATGCCGTCTGCGTTTAAGCGGGCGATCAGGTCAAATTGGTGATACGATTTGCCGAAACCCCGGTTTTCGAGATAAATTTTTATGGTATCGCCGTCTTTTTCGGCGCCGTTGATAAAATACCAATAACCCAGGCGGTTGGCTGCATATTCGGTCAGGTACGGCTCGCGGATAAGCCACGGGCGCGGATAGCCGTGAAAGCCGGCAAAGGTCGCGTGGGCGGTTCTGAGCGCGTCCAAAAACGGATAGCCGCCCTTGAACACCGTCGGCTTGACCATATGATAGTGTTCAAACTCCAGCACGATCGGGCCGTTTTTCCAAAAACGGTCGAACATCCACGGGGTGCGCAGCGTGTTATAAGCGCGCTTGCCCGAATAGCAGATCACGCAGACCGAGTCGTCGTCAAGGCCGAGTTTGCGTTTGACGGCGTAATCGAGCAGCGCCAGATTGTCGGCTTCGCCGACATCCCAGCGGGCGTTGATGTGGTCGTCGTTCAGCAAAACCGGCTTGTCGGGGAAATTATCCTTGTGCAGATCGATGTGTTTTTTCATCACTTCGAGCGGATAGAGCTTCATCGAACCGGCGGCGGTGTGACCCTCACCCCAGGTGCCGTAGGTGCCGACGTCGATCAGCTCAATGCGCGGGTCTTTATTGAATTTTTCTCCCACCTTTACCATGAAGGCCGAGAGTTTATCTAAAAACACCGGATCGCCGTAGTCGGGTTCGAGGCGACCTTTGGAGAGCTCATAGCCGCGTGCACCCGCCTTGTAGACATATTCCGGCGTGGCAAACGGCATTCTGCCGTCGCCCTCGTAGGTGCAGATGCGCAGGCTGAAACGGTAGTCGTATTTGCTCCACTCGTCCATGATCTTGTCGATATACGACCAGTCGAGGTTGCCTTCCTGCTTTTCAATGTCGCCCCAGTCAAAACGCAGATAGAGGTGGTTCAAGCCCGGAAAGTCGGTCAGGCGGTCGTTCGGGTCGTGGGCTTCGCGGTATTCGCCTCTGAAAAAGCCGTTGTCGACATAGTGCCAATACCAGCCCTTGTGCGGATTTTTCAAAATCGTGAGCTCGTCGGCGTATTTGCGCAGGTTTACATACCCCATGCGCTCCAGTCCCGGAAAATAGGGGCATTGATTGATCGCGATATTGTCCTTGGGGTC
>CAZTDA010000580.1:0-1575 GCA_964612155.1 uncultured Eubacteriales bacterium
CGAACAAACCAAGCAAGCCATCGAAACCGATGCGGGCAGCGGTGATCTGCTCGACTATTTTGAAAATATGAGCGATCTGACCGCCATCAAGAGTGGCCGGCTCGATGCCAAAGCACTGTCCGAGGACACGATGCGTTGTTTTGCCGCCGACGGTTGGATTCCCGCAGAGAGCGTTGAAGTGTTGACCAAGACAATCTCCGAAGTCACAAGTTATGCCGTCGTCGAGTTTTGTGATGTGACCGACGAGGACGAACCCCCGGTGCTGGTGCGCAGCAACGCATTGGTGCGGCCTTTTGAATCCGTAACCGATTCATTTTCGCACCCGAATTACCGCGATGTCGATCCCAACGGTTTGGTGGCGGTTTTTTATTCGCTGTTTTTCGGAATGATTTTGGGGGATGCGGGTTACGGCATTATTTTATCCCTCGCCTGCGGCGCAGTGCTGTTGTTTTTACACCCCAAGCCCGGTATGCGCAAAAACATGGGTGTGTTCTTGGCGGGAGGGTTGGGGGCGATTCTTTCGGGTGTCATATTCGGAAGCTGGTTCGGATTGTCAATTATTCCCCCGCTGCTGCCTGTCACCTCCTCGACCGGAATGCCGATTCAATTGGAAATTCCGCTGCAAACCATGATTTTCACCATCGTCATCGGTATTGTGCATATGTTCACCGGTTATATCGCATTGGCGATTAAAAACATCAAACAGGGCAAGGTCTTTGCCGCGATTTTTGATCAGGGCTTTTGGATGCTGTTGATCGTCGGAATTCTCATGCTGGCGGGGCCGATGGCAATGCCGGGCGAAACAGGTGCGCTGATCGGAACCATCGGAAAATGGACTGCAATCGGTTCTGCGATTGTATTGGTGCTCACACAGGGGCGCTCGTCAAAAGGGCTGTTCGGAAAGCTCGGCGGCGGGCTCGGGTCACTGTATAATATCTTTGGGTTCGTCGGTGACGCTCTGTCGTATACGCGCCTTTTCGCCTTAAGTTTATCCTCGGGCATTATCGCATGGGTCTTTAACATGATGTCCGGTCTGGTGGGAACCAGCATTTTCGGCATTATCTTTATGGTCATCGTCTTGCTGATTGGGCATTTGCTCAACTTCTCGCTATCGCTGCTCTCGGCCTATGTTCACACCAGCCGCCTGCAATATGTCGAGTTTTTCGGCAAGTTCTTCGAGGGCAACGGCGACGAATTCGTCCCGCTTGCAGGGCGTACGCAATATATCGAAATCAAGTAACGACTGTCACGGGTTAACCCGTTCGACATAACAATCAACACGGAGGTTTTTTAAATGAATTTCTTAGCAACGGTTACGACCGCAGTTACAGAACCTGTCTTCACCGGCGTTGTGCTGGCGTTCATCGGCTCATTCATCGCGGCGGCAATCGCAGGAATCGGATCAGCACTGGGTGTTAAAATCGCGGGTCAAGCAGCGGCGGGCGTCGTCACCGAGGACCCCAAAAAATTTGCAAAAGTTTTGATTTTGCAGCTTCTGCCGGGTTCCCAAGGTCTTTACGGCTTCATCGTCGCGGTCTTGATCTGGGTCAAAATCGGTGTTTTTTCGGGCAATCT
>CAZTDA010000581.1:0-1575 GCA_964612155.1 uncultured Eubacteriales bacterium
CGACCGTATATCCGGCGGACTCGACCGCGTCGGTCAGATCGGCCATGGTGCAGACCGCAGGGTCATATTCCACCACGCCTTTGCCGGTCGCGGCGTTGACGCTGGCGCTTGAAACACCTTTTTTGCGTTTGAGCGAGCGCTCACAGGCGGCGCTGCAGGCCGCGCAGGCCATTCCGCCGATTTTTAGTGTTGTTTTTGCCATAAAGTTAAACCACCTTTCGCGGGGTTGGAATTCCCTCAGCGGGAGCACAATCTCACATGAAGTGAATCACTACCGTTTCGGTATGAATTGATTATAACATTCAATTGATGAGGGTTTTGTGATTTTATCACACAGCTTGTTTATTTTTTCATTCCTCCGAATGAAAATCCCGATAAAATATTGGTATCAAACGAAAAATTTAAATTCTTGCGTTCGCGGTCCCGTTTGAACGCCAACGCGATTATTTTATCCAAAAGTTCGCGATATTTCATGCCGCCCGCTTCCCAGAGATAAAACGAAAGCGAGCCGGGGATGGTGTTTAACTCGTTGACATAGATTTCGCCGGTTTTGGCGTCTGTTAAAAAGTCGATGCGCGCCACGCCGCTGCACCCGAGCGCCTGAAAAGCCCCGACGGCGTATTTTTGAATGGTCTCGGTCTGTCCTTCGGGAAGATCGGCGGGCAGCTTGCGGGTTTGCCCGCTCATGCCCTTTTGCCCGCTCATATATTTATCGCCGTAGGATAAAATCGCATCCGCACCGACCGGTTCTTCACAGGGGCTTGCCGCGGCTTCGCGGGCGTCTCCCAGCACCGAGCAGTTGATTTCGCGCAGATTTTCAACCGCGTTTTCAATCATCACCCGGCTGCACAGCAAAAAGCAGTCGTCAATGGCGGCAGACAAATCGCTGCGGGTTTTCACTTTATACACGCCGACGCTCGAGCCGAGATTGACCGGCTTGACGATGATGGGGTAGCGGTGATTTTTTTCGATCAGATCAAGCATGCTCTCGCGTTCGGGAGCCCATTTGTCGGCGTAAAAATCCGTCGCATAAAGCACCGGAATGCCCTTGGCTCTTAATATATCTTTGGTCGTCAATTTATCCATGCTGTTGGCAGCGGATAGCACATCGCACCCGCAATAGGGCAGGTCGAGCAGGTTTAAAAAGCCCGCCAGGGTCCCGTCCTCGACATTTGTGCCGTGCACAATGGGGAATGCCACATCAATGTTGACGCTGTACGGCTTTTTGAAGCCCTTTTTTTCGCCCTCTAAAAACACCGTGCCGTTTTTACGCACAAAGGCCACCCGCTCCGACTTTTCCAACAGGGCGGGGATGTCTTTAAAGCTATCGATTTCACACATAATCGGCGAGGTGTAAAACTCACTTTTCTTCGTGATGTAGAGCGGAATGATCTCGTATTTTTCTTTGTCGAGCGATTGGATGGCCTGTACGGCGGTGATGATCGAGATCTCGTGTTCGACGCTCTTTCCGCCCATGATGACGCACAGATTGATTTTCATTGACAGTACCTCCGGATTTAATAATTGTCGGGTAAATCGTTTTCCAATAACACAACCGCGTTTTGCGATGCATAA
>CAZTDA010000582.1:0-1557 GCA_964612155.1 uncultured Eubacteriales bacterium
GGGTTTCTCTCTGGGCGGTGCCGTTTTCGGAGGAAGTGAGTGGCGGTGGCCGCTTGAAAGTTCATGGACACCCGACGGTGAGACGCTTGTTTCAATAGATAAAGATTCGCTCTACTTGTGGCACGCAACGGACGGCAGCCTCCATCGGTCAATTCCCCTTGAAACTCTCGGCTCTCCCGGTCAGATACTGATTAATCGGGACGCGAGCATGGCCCTGTTTACTCAAAAGATGGACCTTGTCGGTTTTTCTCTTGAGACAAATAAGGTTAAATATGTGATGTTTTGTAAGCGCGGCATCGCCAGCCGTGATGGGGAACATGTCGTTTGCATTGCCGAACCGAAATCCTGTAGGGGTAAGCCCGATTCCTGCGGCAGGGACGAAAGACTGTCTGCCATCCGTATAAGGATCGAAAACGGGACCGACATCGCGGAAATCCCGAACTGCGACGAGCATCCCGTCGCGAGCAGCACAAACGGAGAACGGTTCATTACGCTCGACGATAATGAACTCTTCGTATGGGATTTCGCCAAGGGCAGGAAAACCGTCGAGTTCAAAGTGAAATATGAAATCAAATTTGCCATTTTCAGCCCGGACGATTCAAAAATTCTGGCCTGGGACAGTAAAGAGAACGTTTACATCATCGACGCACAGAGCGGTATTTTAATACACTCTATTGCGGGTCCCGATGTTAGACCTCAGCAGCTCAAAGATTGAGCTTATTGCCATGTTTTCTGTATCTCTATACCGGCTATTGTTTTGCGGCATTTACGACATGACTGATAATGTGCGGGGATGGGTGAGTGACCGGTATGACGCGGATTGTTGCAGTTTGTCACCGGAGAAAAATCCGGAAGGAGCCGGCCTCATCGATGTTACGCGTGTTTTGCGCGGCGGTTCGTGGGACAATACTCCGGAGATGCCGAATGGATTTTCTGGTTGGATCGTGTATGCAAAAGGAGGGGACATTTTGCAGAGAGAAACATCAAAAATGACAATAAAGAAAAACAGCTTTTTCACGGCACTTATTATAAGTGTATATATATTCTTAAATGCATGTGGTGGTCATTCACAAAAAACTGAACGGCGAATTTTGACTGAGCCGGGAACTGCGATTACAGGAAATGCCAAGTTTTCCGACGAAATAAATTTTTTGAAAAAACAAAGTAATCTGAAAGCATGCGGCATTGGCGGATCAGGCCATTTCTGCAAAAAAACTCTTGAAGATAAAGAGCCTGCTTCTTTTCAACTAATCGGTTTTGTCTGCCACGATAGCGGCAAAACAGGTATCAAAGTAAATAATTGTCAGGAATATTATGATGTTTTAAGAGAGATTATTCCAGTCAGGCGAATTGATTCTTCAGAATTTTTTGTGGAAACCGCGCCAGGCCTGCTGATCAGCAATAACAAGGCAATCCTTGATATGGCTCAAGGCTCATGCCGAAATATAATGTGCGAAACCGATCAGGTATATGAGAGTGCTGAATTGTTGTCATTTGTCGGGCCGGTTATAACTTTTTATACAGAGCGCGCTGATGCTGTCGGCGGCGGTTATCTTG
>CAZTDA010000583.1:0-1556 GCA_964612155.1 uncultured Eubacteriales bacterium
GGGGACGTTCATGGATTTCACCCCAGATTCGAGCCAGTTTGTTGACCGTGGCGATGGAAACTGCGCCGCAGATCGGAATGTCGCGGATGCATTCGATATGATCCAACTGTATGATGATTGGGTTGAAGCCATGTTTCATCAACTCACTGGTCACGGACGAACACAAACGACCGAGATATCCGGTTAGAAGCGGGGAAAACACGATAAGTGCCACATTTCTGGTCCGGGTTTTATAACGAAACTTCTCAGAAGCGGCCAGCACGATCCGGCGGGTATCATGGCTGATCCGCGGTGAACCGGCAAATACGCGGGACACGGTCGAAATCGAAAAACCAGTGGCCTCGGCGATATCTTTAAGGGTTGTCTTTTCCATTACAATCTCCTGATTTTTTGCTTTGATTTTAAATATATTACGCCCAAAAGAAATTACAATTTTAAGTTTTGCATTTTTTGCATAAAAGCATCATTTGATTGCACAAAAAGGACTGATAAACGGCTTGTAACAGCACACAGTCGGATTATATTTTATGGAAAACAGATTCGAAAAACAAATTAATACGAAAGGAGAAAATATGTTATTCAACACATCAGAAAGGCAATTCAATCGGATGAGTTTGAGAATTTTTACTTTGGTCGAACTCTTAGTCGTTATCGCGATCATCGCAATACTGGCAGGAATGCTGCTACCGGCACTGAATGCGGCACGGGAACGGGCGAGAGCCTCCCACTGCATGAACAATCTCAGGCAGATCGGTCTTGGCATAATGCAGTATATCGACGATCATAACAATTTCTTTCCAATTGCCTCCAAGACCTATTACACATTGACGAATAGTGACAGCGGATATAATACATGGGCGTATTATCTGCGGTTACAAAATTACATCAATACTCATAAACTCTTCGTCTGCCCGACGCTGAAAGACCATCTTCGGACCTCGAGAAGATTTTTGGCAGGCGAGGTACATGAGGAAGCTTTCGCGACGCTCAACTACGGTTACATAACCTACTATGGCGGTTACACGCGGTCATCGGAGCGGGTTTCCGAAGGTGTCGCCAAGATAGGCAAGGTGCTGAATCCATCGCTTCGGCCTTGTATCACAGATGCCGGATTTCAGGACAGCGATGGGAAATGGAGCGGTGCCTCCTGCAATGCACTCATGAAGCTTAACAATGAATATTGGTCGCAGATTCTTTCTCCGCACAACAATAGTTCGATCTTCATTCGCACACGGGGCGTTACTAACACACTCTTTGCCGACATGCACTGCGCTGCTTTGCCCACGTTGGCTCGGATGGACAAGTATCCGCAGAATTTATTTTTGTATTATAAACCGGTTCCATAAGACAGATGCTACGACAAAGGAATATAAAAAAGGGGTCTTCACAGGAATTTATGGGTAAATCGGCGTGAATTGCATCAGAACCCATCGTCAGTCAAGCGACAATCCGGCATAACCTGATGTGAATACGGCTTTTGCCGGTTCAGAGCCAAAAAAAGGTTTTTTCAATGATGACAATAAAAATGACAGCCGTATTCGCATTTCTGCTGCCGC
>CAZTDA010000584.1:0-1549 GCA_964612155.1 uncultured Eubacteriales bacterium
GATGGGCGCTATGGACTATACCGTGATCGTCTCGGCTACCGCAGGCGACTCGATTTTAATGCAATATTGCGCGCCGTATGCCGGCTGCGCCATCGGTGAAGAATTTATGCGTCAGGGCAAGGACGTTTTGATCATTTATGACGATCTTTCCAAACACGCCGTCGCCTACCGCACGCTGTCTCTTTTATTACACAGACCGCCGGGACGCGAGGCCTTCCCGGGCGACGTATTCTATCTGCACTCCCGACTTTTGGAGCGCGCCGCAAAACTCTCGGAAAAACTCGGCGGCGGCAGCATGACCGCGCTCCCGATTGTCGAGACCATGGAAGGCGACATTTCGGCCTACATTCCGACCAACGTCATCTCCATTACCGACGGTCAGATCGTGTTGGAGAGCGAATTGTTTTTCTCGGGTGTGCGCCCCGGCGTCAACGTGGGACTTTCGGTTTCACGTGTCGGCGGTTCAGCGCAGACCAAGGCGATGCGCAAGGTCAGCGGAAAACTCCGTCTCGACTTGGCGCAATACCGCGAACTCGAGGTGTTTTCCCAATTCTCGAGCGATTTGGACGCCTCGACCCAGCAGCAGCTGGCACAGGGCGTTTGTCTGACGGAAACATTGAAACAGGAACAATATAAACCGCTTTCAATGGAAAATCAGGTAATGATCCTCTATTCGGTCGAACAGCGTCTGCTTGCCGATGTGCCCCTCAACCGCGTCGCAGCTTTTAAAGAGGAACTGTTAAACTACATGTCGTCCGCACATCCCGAGATCGGGTCTGCCATTGCCGAATCGGGCGAATTGAAAGACACGACCGCAGCGGCGTTAAAAAAGGCCGTCGAGGAGTTTAAAAAGGGATTTTTGGCGGGCGGTAAAAACGACACAAAAAAATAAACGAATCAATGCGCTTTGCGAAAGGGCGGTGAGCGGCAGTGCAGAGCATGAGCGATATCAAGCGCCATATCAAATCGAATACCCAGATTTATCAAATCACCCGTGCGATGTACCTGATCTCCGTCTCGAAAATGCGCAGAGCGATGGAACTGTATAAATCCAACGCAACACACTTTAACAAGGTGCGCGAGACCATGAAGGATATTTTGGAACACACCGGCGGCATCGAGCACCCGTTTTTACAGCGGGAGATCGTGCCGAATCCGGAGGCAAAACACGCCTACATCGTCATTGCGGGCGACAAGGGCATGGCCGGCGCTTATAACCACAATGTGCTGAACGCGGCGCTGGCGCACATGCAGCAAAATGATCGGCAGAAATACATTTTCACGGTCGGTCAGATGGCCAGCGAATTCTTTAACCGACGGGGATACATGGTCGATTTGGAGTTTTTGACCATCGCCCAGAACCCCACGCTGCGAAATGCCCGTATGGTCACCGACACCATCGTCGATCTGTACCGTCAAAAATTACTTGATGAGGTCTATGTCGTTTATACCAAAATGATCTCGTCTGTTACGCAGGAGCCCCGAGTCATTCGTCTGCTGCCGGTTTTATATAACAACTTTGACGATGTCAGCGATACTTGGCAGGACG
>CAZTDA010000585.1:0-1549 GCA_964612155.1 uncultured Eubacteriales bacterium
GTGCCTGCGAACTCTCCTGCGATGAGGCCGTCATTATGAATTTGCAAGCTGACCAAAAACAGACCTACGGTGAGACACTGATCAACCTCGCCGCAGCCCACCGCTACCCCGCAGGTGTGATCGCGACAACGCTCTGCGAGGAAAAACGGACTCTGAAAGAAAGGTTGAGTGCGATTATGACTTATCAGAAAAAGGGATTTTGGAACAAGGTTTTAAGTTGTGTATTGATTTTGACGATTGCTGTTTCCGGCACGCTCTTAGGTGCTTGCGGGAAGATTGCGACCTCGCTGCCGAGTTATCTTGTCGGGAAATCAAGCGTATATCCCAAAACGCTGAACATTATAGCGCCATATGCATTCAGCACAGCGGATGCCGAAAATGCACAACAACAAAAACAACAATGGCTGGATGAGATGACCGGACGGTATGGCACGAAATTTAATATTACATCTCTCACGCTTGTTAACGGATCGAATACAGATTCTGATGCATTGAACCAAGCAAACAGTATTCTAAACGGAAATGAAGAATTTTCCGGTATGGTTTATATAAACGGGATTGACGATCTTAAGACAGCCGTTGATAATGGAACCATTTTACCGCTGGATGAATATCTCGCAGATAATGATTTGTGGAATTCATTACCCGATGATATGAAAACAGCATTTATGTATCAAGGGCATATTTATGCGATTCCCACAAGAATTTCACGCTCGATAAGTATTCGATTTATTGACAATGATGCTTTGTCCCAGACCGGAACAACTGTTACCGATCTTGAATCGTTAAAAAAATTCTCTGATTCTTATACGAAATCTACAGGGTATAGCGCATTGTATTCCTGCTACCTATATAATTTAACAGATATTCTCAATGCTTTTGGGTTATACTGTGATGATTCATTGAATAGTGCATTTAGTTATGATCCGACTGAGGACTGCTTTGTGGACTTTCTGACAAAAGGAGCTGCTGTTGACGCACTGGAGTATTTGCGGGGGCTTTATATGACCAATGCGTTAGCCATTACTCAAAGCATTGATGATCCGCGTTTAAGTTTTGAAGAAGGTATGTCTGCTACATACTTAGGGGGAACCAATAAAGAAAATTGTACCTTCTCATTAACTTTGAACTCAAGTTATCCAAGAGTATTAAATAATATGGTAAGCGGTTATGTTATGGCAAAAGGTACTGAACAACCGAAAGAAACGATCAACCTTTTTATAAATATGTTATTTGGTTCGCAAGAAAATTACCTCGACTGCTGGTTGGGATCTTCTGATAATTACGTAGTAAACAGTGATGGAACGATCACAGTTAAAAAAGTTCAGAATGCGGACGGAAGTTTTGTGTATCCCTGTTTACCGAATCTAACCGGCGGCCTCACCGATGTCTTCCCCTATTCGGATGCACAGATTCTTTACAGTGAAAATAATCAAACTTTACAAAATGAATCCTATGTTTCATTAAATGATTTATTGCAAAAAAATATTGCCGTTAAAATTCCCATCTCCTATTCCCTTATTAATTCTCCGACCTTTTTTACATCAAA
>CAZTDA010000586.1:0-1548 GCA_964612155.1 uncultured Eubacteriales bacterium
TATCCAGCGCACATGGGACGAACGCCAAAAGCTCAATAACGTCAAGATCCCCAACAGCTTTATAGAGGCGGTATCCGGAACCCTGAGCTGGGAATACTTTTTCAAGCAAGCAAAGACGCAGTATTTGGAAAACCCGAACGAAAATGTTGACGTGGTCGTATTCGGCCATACCCATGGACCTAAATTAGAGGAAGTGGGCAACGGAAAATACTACATCAACGACGGAACCTGGATTGACAACCTCGATAAGCCCGAAGAAAACAGAACTTTTGCGGTTATCACCACCGGCGAAAAGGATGCGGTTGCGCTTTATCAATATGGACTAAACGGCTCTGTAAGCGATTACAGCCCCGCCGTTAAAGAAGCGAATTGATCAACACTCGCCAGCGGCCATTTCAAGGTTAGGAGCTTTCAGTACGCTCCTTCCAACACTCTGTCCGACGGATATGGGTAGTTAATTTGGATGTGATCCGTGTTTTCTGAGGTTGTATGGTCAAGGTAAAAAAGGGGGATTTTAAAATGGTAATCGTCTATGAATCAAAAACCGGCTTTACCAAGAGATACGCCGACATACTCTCTGCGAAGACGGGATTAAAGGTTTTTCGAGTCAAAGAGCTTGCAAGGGTTAATCGTGACGAAGAAGTTGTTTTTCTCGGCTGGATGAAAGTCGGGAAGATACAAGGGCTTGATAAACTGAAAAAATGTCACGTCAAAGCTGTCTGCGGATCGGGCACCGGGCGAATCGCCGAGCCCGACACCGAAACGGTTGTCACAAGGAATAAGATTGAAAACATACCGTTCTTTTATCTGCGCGGCGGGTGTTTCCCGTTGAAAGAGTTAAAAGGCATGGATAAAATCTTGATGACCATGTTTGTAAAGATGCTGAAAAACCGTAAGGACAAAGACGAGAAAACCAAAGAATCCATCTCTATTATCGAAAATGGATTTGACGGCGTAAATGAAAAAAATCTCGCACCTTTGCTGGAATGGTTGAATAAAAGGTAACGGGTTTTTACAAACCGAAATGTAATGTCGCGTTGCTCCGGCAGTTTTGAAAAGCAGTCGCAAGCAGTCCGCTTTGCAGATTGTGTTGCAATGAAAAAAGTTCTTATAGGGTCGATCAGGAGGAATTACTCATGCAGAAAAAGGCCTTAGTCATCATCGATATTCAAAATGACATCACTAAGAATTACAAAGATGTGATCGGCAATATCAACAATGCGATCGATTGGGCTGTCAGTAGCGATATTCATGTGGTTTATATCAGGCATGAAAATTTATCAGACGGCACGAGGACTTTTAAACCCAATACACACGGGTCCGAATTTGTTTCGGACTTAAAAATGGTTTCTAATAATGTTTTCACAAAATACAAAGGAAACGCATTAACCAGCGAGGAATTTGCGAACTTTATTCGTAAAAATGAAATAGGCGATTTCTACATAACCGGAGCGGATGCTGTTGCTTGCGTAAAGTCAACCTGTTACAATTTGCGCAAAGCAAATTACGGCGTTCAAGTATTATCAGATTGCATTACCAGTTATGATA
>CAZTDA010000587.1:0-1546 GCA_964612155.1 uncultured Eubacteriales bacterium
GTTAGCCAGTTTTGCTCTCGGGTTTCCGGCCAATTCCGCTTCTTCGAGTTCGCGGCTGTCGCTGCTGATGCCCGAAACGCCTTGCAGGCCGCTCTTTTTGTTGACCAGCGTGTTCAGTTCGGACACTGACATCTTCTCTTTCTGGGCGATATAAAACAGCGCAAGCGGGTCGATCATACCGCAGCGGGTGCCCATTAAAATGCCGTCGCAGGTGCCGAAGCCCATCGAGATATCCACCGATTTGCCGCCGTCGACCGCGCAGAGCGAAGCTCCGTTGCCGATGTGGCAGGTGACGATCTTGGTATCCTTGGGGTCTTTGCCGAGCAGCTGTGCCGCGCGGTTTGCAACATATTGGTGCGAAATGCCGTGAAAGCCCATCTTTCGAACGGCGTATTTTTCGTA
This sequence comes from uncultured Eubacteriales bacterium, assembly GCA_964612155.1. Classification (GTDB taxonomy): domain Bacteria; phylum Bacillota; class Clostridia; order Oscillospirales; family JAKOTC01; genus DAOPZJ01. The sequence continues at coordinate 403 of CAZTDA010000587.1, forward strand.
ATATTCATACGGAATGCCGTAAATCGCGTGTGCCATCGGCATGGTCTGGTGAAACGAAGTGTCGAACACGCAGACCTGGGGGATATCCTTGCCGAACATTTGGATGCAGGCTCGCACGGTGTTGGCCTCGGCGGGGTTGTGCAGCGGTGCATACTCCGCGTATCTATCGATTGTAGCAATCACCTTATCATCAGCGAGTACCGATTGTACCAGTTCCATACCGCCGAAAACGATGCGGTGACCGACGGCCTTGATATCTTTAATCGAATCAATTACTTTTGTCTCACCGGTGGTGACCAATTCGACCACCTTTTTAAAAGTGGTCATATGGTCGGGGAGGGCGGTCTCGATGGCGAGCTTCTTGCCATCGGGGAACTTATATTTGATCCTACCGTCAATTCCGATACGCTCACAGTTGATCTCGGCGAGCACACTGCGTGTATCCATTTCGATCAGCTGACTTTTTAACGAAGAACTTCCTGCATTAATTACAAAAAATATCATGCCTAATTTAACCTCCCCAAATTTAACGGACATCTTTGCCACAAGGATTTATGTTATCATATTCGACACTTTTTTGCAATACAAACGGTTCATAAAAGATGATTTTAAATGCGGTAATCCGAATACAAATCGAGCGGCTGCATATTGAAAAATGTTTATCTGTATACTATAATTATTACAGGTTTTATTTACCTTGATATGATATTTTAGGAGTGAGTGAGATAACCGGATTCGAAGCGCTAAAAGCGCAAAAAATTCATTTCATCGGCATCGGCGGCAGCGGGATATATCCGCTGGCGCAAATTTTATACAGCAAGGGATATCAAATCACCGGTTCGGACAACAACCCGTCTCCCACGGTGGACGCCGTTAAAAACATGGGAATCCCGGTAAAAATGGGACATTCCCCTGAAAATATCGTTGACTGCGAATTAGTCGTCTATACAGCGGCGCTGCTTGAGGATAATCCGGAATTGCTTGCCGCCAAGGCCAAGGGTATTCCGACGATGACCCGTGCACAGCTGCTCGGGATTGTCGCAAATTCCTATGAAAAGGCCGTTGGCGTGTGCGGCACGCACGGCAAGACCACTTCCACCTCCATGCTGACCGAGATTTTTCTCAAAGCCGGAAAAGATCCGTC
>CAZTDA010000588.1:0-1543 GCA_964612155.1 uncultured Eubacteriales bacterium
TCGACACATCTTCATATACCCGTGCTTCAGGATTGTTTATGGCTTTATATCCGGCATTGCCTATTCGGTTATCATGGATACATGGACGGTGCTTTGGTATAGCGAATCCCTGGATCTGTCTCTTTATTTAACAGCACTCGGCACGGCGTTGCCCTATACGATTATATATTCGGTTTCAAACGTGATCTTTTTATTGTTGTTCGCAAAACCGTTCGGGGAAAAACTCGAACGGGTCAAGTTGAAGTATGGGGTTTGAAATTTTAAAGCGAAGGGACGATCATTATGAAAGTTATCACGCCCGGATTTGAATTCATCCAAAAGCCCGATGGTCAGCAAATTCTGCATAATCTCGAGTATATCGGCCGGGTCTGTTATAAGAGTGAGGATAAAATCACGCCCGAGTCCGCCGAAAGATTTGTGGGCGTTTTAATTCATAACGGCCACGAATCGGTGATTGAGCACGAGAAAATCACGATCAAAATCATTTGTGACCGCGGCGTCAGCCACGAGATCGTCCGCCACCGACTGGCCAGTTACAGCCAGGAGAGCACGCGGTATTGTAATTATAACAAAGAGAAATTCGGCGGGGAACTGACTTTCATCCGTCCGTATTTCTGGAATGATGATCCGCAAAAGTACGCTTTGTGGGAGCAGACCATGATGCGTATCGAAAACGCCTACATCCAACTGATCGGCATGGGAGCGACACCTGACGAGGCCAGAACCGTACTGCCGAACTGCTTAAAAACCGAGATCGTAATGACGATGAACCTGCGCGAGTGGCGGCATTTTTTTGTGTTGCGTACTTCGCCGAAAGCCCACCCGCAGATGCGCGAAATCACAATCCCGATGTTAAAAGAATTTCAGAAAGCCGTTCCGGTTATTTTCGACGATATCACCGTTTCCGAATAAGATTTATTTGCATGATCACAAAAGCCGCAGTTTTAATCTACAGCGGCTTTTATATTGCAATGACGACTTATTCGTTTAGCATCAGTTTGTTCTTTTGAAACACTAAAATCAACGGCGGAATCAAGACGACTTGAAAGGCGATTGCAGGTAGCGCGTTGACGACAGCGCCCGCCCAAAACGCGCCAAATCCGAAGTCGGTGTTTTGAATACCGCCGAGGATATACTTTGCGGCGCCCCATATCATGCGCCCCAAAATCATTGCGGAAATCAAATCGACATAGTAAAATCCGATTTTTTTCGGCAGCAGTTTGTAGAGCAGTCCTGTTGCACAGCCGTAGACGGCCAGCTCAAACGCCATCGGAAGTGCAATCATCAGCGGCGGCGCACCGAGCGTGAACGAACGCAGCAGCGGAGCGATAAAGCCAACCAACAACCCCCAAGGCCAGCCGCAGATAAAGCCGCAAAACAGCACCGGCAGGTGCATCAAAGACAGCATGTTGCCGAGTTGCGGGTTGTTGGCGGTCAAAAACGGCAGCACAAACGCAATCGCGAGGAACATCGCCGAATAAATCATTTTCCTCAGGTGTTTGTTCATGATCAGTTCGTCCTTTCATTCGGTGGCAGCTGATTT
>CAZTDA010000589.1:0-1524 GCA_964612155.1 uncultured Eubacteriales bacterium
GTCGGGCCCGTTCATGCTGTTATAGCCCCAACCGGCAGTCGGGGCGATGCAGGGAATCAGACCGTCAATACGCTGTGCACGGCGGATGTCCCCGAGCCATTTACTCAAAAACGCTTTTGCCCCGAAGTTGATGGTCAGCTGTTCCGAAGACAGCGAGCCGTCACCTGTCCAGGCGCTTTTTTCGCGGTGGGTGTCGCTTGCGAAAATCCCCATCATACACGAGGTCGACGACCGGCGGCACATGTGCTGCACCTTATTCAAAACCTCGTCGGAGCAATTGAATACGCTGCTTTCCGCCACATCATTATGCAGCGTCAGTGCCGTCACATCGGACAGCTGCGGTGTGTAGTCAATGCCCGAGAGCTCGATATATTGAAAGCCGTGATAGGTGAAGATCGGATGCCAGACCTCTTCCCCGTCGGTCTTTTTGATGTATTTATCGGTCTGGAAGCAATAATTTTTAATAAAAACATCGAGTTCCTTATGCGTCAGCCGCCGATCGGGTGTCAACAGGTCGGAATAGCGAATCGTGATCTCGGTACCCGCTTTTCCTTTAAAGATAAACGCGCCGATACCCCCTTGGTTCTGCCCGACATCAAAGACCCAGCCCTCGGCTGTCTGCCACAGGTCGACTGCCGGGAACCGTTCGCAGATACGAATCGGCTCCATTTCCAGGACTTTCAACGTGCCACCGGGGCTTCTCATCTGCCGCGCCGGCTGCCATGCGGAGTCCTTGAACTCGGTGTTATTCCAACCCGGTTGTTCCAGACGGGCGTCGTAATGTTCGCCGTGGCGAATGCCGTTAAAATAGATCGGTCCTCTGTCCGATTTCCAGCTGCCGTCGGTTATAATCATTGTCTTTGACCCGTCCGCAAAAGTGATGTGCAGTTCTGCGATAAGACGGGGCCAACCGCGCCAAGGTGCGTGGCTCGAGTTCCACGGGTCGTCGGTGAAGCAATTGTAAAAGCCGTTTCCGAGCACCGCCGCAAGCGCGTTTTTCCCGTTTCTTAGCTGTTCACTCACATCAAAAACACGATAAAACGATGCGATGTCATATTGAGTGGGCGGCGTGGATAAAAGATCATCCCCGACTTTTTTGCCATTTACATAGGCCTCAAAGTATCCTAAACCGCAGATGACCAGACGAGCGGAATCAACGGGCTTTTTCAGCACAAAGGTCTTGCGCAGATAAGGGGCTGCCAACGCATCCTGCTCCCGCTGCGCAAACTTCGCCGCTTTATCGATAAAATCGGCGGTGATCCATTTGGCTTTCCAAGGTGTATCCAGTTTAGCGGTTTCAAAAAAGGCGATGTCCGACCGCACTTCTTTTCCGCTCTTGCCTTTGCACAAAACGCGCCAAAAATAACGCGTCAGCGGCTTTAACTTTTCACCGCAATAAAGGATATATAACGCGTCGCTTGATATAACCCAACCGCTGTCCCATTGTGTGCCTGTGTTTTTTTCAAGTTCCTCGCGGTTTTGCGAGACCAGAATGCGTCGTTGCAGCTGCCCTTCTCCGCGATC
>CAZTDA010000590.1:0-1524 GCA_964612155.1 uncultured Eubacteriales bacterium
GGTAGCAGCCACCAGGTTGAGTATTTCTACTAAATGGAAAAAGTTCTTTTCGGAGGCAATATTTTCTTCGCGATGCGCCGAAACAACAAAATAGCGGTTAGCGGTTAGCGATAAACTATCCAGTATCGTTGATTGCTTTACTTTGGGTAAATAAGTCATCAGCACTTCGTACATGGGGCTGCCGGTCTTGATTATCCGGTCGGGACGAAGACCCTCAGCCAGCAGATATTCACGGGCAATATCGCTGTAAGTCATATTGATGTCGGCCGTATGATCTACTATTTTACGGTTACTCTCTTCAGGCACCCGCTGATCGAAGCACCGGTTACCCGCTTCCATGTGGAAAATGGGAATGTGGCGTTTCTTGGCGGCAATGGCGCACAGGCAGGAATTGGTATCACCCAGCACCAGAAAGGCATCGGGCTGAACTTCCTCCAGTACCGGATCAATATTAATAAGTATCTGACCGGCAGTTTCAGTGGCATTCTTTCCTGCAGCATTCAGGAAATAATCCGGCTTCCGCAACCCCAAATCCTCAAAAAACACTTCATTCAGTTCATAATCATAATTCTGGCCGGTATGCACCAGCGTATGTTCGATGGCTTCCGAAGCATCGAGTTTTTGAAGCACGCATGAGAGCCGGATGATTTCGGGACGTGTACCGACAACGGTTAAGACTTTTAGTTTTTTCATATTTTAATGGAACACAAGATGAGAGTTGGAACACAGATAACACAGATTGAACTGATTTTCACAGTTATTTTTATCAGTGTTCATCTGTTTAATCAGTGTCATCAACGTGCTAATTATTTGTAAATATTTTTCGTTTAACTTCAGGTTTTTTGCCAAAGTTAAGCAATAATCCCACTTCAATATCTGTAGCTTTTAGATAATTGATAAGTTGATTTTCATGCTCTTCACAAATTCCTTCGGCGGCTTTTAATTCAATAATTACTTTGTTTTCAACCAATAAATCTGCAAAGTATTCTCCAACCAACTCATTCTCATAAAATACATTGATTGGTTTTTGACGCTCTACAAGTAAGCCTGCTTTCTCAAATTCATATTTTAATGCTTTCTCGTAAACCTTTTCCAGAAAACCATAACCTAAAACATTATAAACCGTATAAAACCTTTTAATTATCTCTGAAGTTAATTCTTTGTAAAGATACTCTTCATTCATTTTCTATAAAGTTGTTTGTTTAGTATTGAGTAAAAAATCTGTGTTAATCTGTTAAATCAGTGTTATCTGCGTTCTATTATTTCTTGTTATCCGTATTCTATTATTTCCGTATCATCTGTGTTCTATTATTAAAAATCTGTGTTTATCTGTTAAATCAGTGTCATCTGTGTTTAATTACATGAGTGTTATCCGTGTTCTATACTTCTAAAAAAAACGTATCCGGCCGCTCCTTATCAAACACCTCATTCACCCACATCACCGTTACCATATCCGTTTCTCCCACGTTTTCAATATTATGTGTATATCCCACCGGTATATCAACAACTTCGAGCTTATCACCG
>CAZTDA010000591.1:0-1523 GCA_964612155.1 uncultured Eubacteriales bacterium
GGTACCCGCAAAAAGATCAAGCACCTGCCTGCCTTCCAATTCAAAATGGAGCTTTGAAAAAACCGCTTCCTTAACCCGCTCCATGGTGGGCTGCATTTCGGGCTCTTCGGTGCTTTTTAACGGTCTGCGCCTTGCGCTTCCGGCGATCACACGCATCGGACTATCGCCTCCCTTACATGGGATTATTATACGCGATTATTGCATTTTAGTCAATACACGACCCTTTGCCGCGCTTGATGTTGCACACCGGCATGCACTTGTTGATTAGAATAACATCCTCACCGATCAAGGTGATCTCGCTCCAAGCGATGGTGATATCATCGGCGCGTCCGAACAGACCCAAACAACGCGATTTCCCGGGCAATATCAACGCACACACCCGCGCCGTGTCCAAATCGATGTCGATGTCGCAGATACGCCCCAAATTTTCACCGTTGCTGACATTGACAACATCCTTATCGCGCAGCTCATAAAAACTGCTGATCATCGCAGACCCTCCCCGCAACTTGATAAATCATTGTATGCGGTGATAATGCGATTTGATACTAAATGTTGCCGTTATGGCATTGTCCCGCACGGCAGAGGTCGGCATAATGTCCGCCCTCAGCGATCAATTGGGTATGGTTGCCGCGTTGGATAATCTCGCCGTGCCTCATGACCAGAATGAGGTCGCTCGCCATGATGGTGCTGATGCGGTGAGCAATGACAATGCTGGTGCGCTCGGTCGAAACCGCCGTCAGTGCGTCCTGCAAAGCCGCCTCGGTAGCCGAGTCGATGTTCGCCGTCGCCTCGTCCAACACCAAAATACGCGGTTCAAACGCCACGGCGCGGGCAAAAGCGATTAACTGCCGCTGCCCCGCAGAAAAAGTGCAGCCGCGCTCCGAAACCGGGCTTTGGATACCGCACGGCAGCGACTGGATAAAATCGTCGGCGTGAACCGTTTTCACGGCTCGGTCGACATCTTCGTCGGAGATATTCTCCTCGTTGAGCCGGATATTATAGCCGATATCGCCGGAGAACAGGAACACATCCTGCATCACGACCGCGACCAGACGGCGAAGCGAGGAGAGATTGAAGGTCTCGATATTTTTGCCGTCGATAAAAATCTCACCTTTTTGAATCTTATAAAACCGTGCAAGCAATGAGATCACGGTGGTTTTTCCGCTGCCGGTGTCACCGACGATGGCCATGGTCTGACCGGGCATCACTTTAAAAGAGACATCTTTAAGCACCCAGTTTTCTTCATCGTAGGCGAACCAAACATTTTTAAACTCGATCTCTCCGCGCACTTTTTCCACCTTATCGCCGACTTCGATATCCTCCATATCGGCGGTGTTGTCGATGATATCAAAAATGCGCTCCGCCGAGATCAACGAGGACTGGATATTGGTGAACTGCTCCGCAATGCGCGAAATCGGGTTGATGAACTGCTTGATATAAGTGGTAAAGGCGTGCAGAACGCCAACAAGCAAGACGCCTGCGAACACATCCTTTGCATATGAAATAATCAAAACGCCGACAGC
>CAZTDA010000592.1:0-1520 GCA_964612155.1 uncultured Eubacteriales bacterium
TTCAGCGTGCCCTTGCCGCCGTAGCGTTTTTTATCGCCGTCGCGCAGCTCTAAGGCCTCGTAAATGCCGGTGGATGCGCCGCTCGGCACCGCGCCAACCCCGACGGTGCCGTCTTGTAAAGTCACTTCGGCTTCGACGGTCGGATTTCCGCGCGAATCGAGGATCTCGCGCCCTGCGATCTTTTTTATTTTCAAATTGTCCATTATTTAAACCTCCTGCCTAATCGATAGTTTTCAACTGTGATAGGCAAATTATACCGCTTTGGGTGATCGGATTCAAGCCAAGTGCGTCGATTACACTGTTATCTATTTTACATGCGCCTATATCGATACGGATATTGCCCGAAAGAAAGCATATGCAAGCCAAAGAAAAATCGGGAGGTTCATGCTCCGGTGGCTCCCGCATTCGTTGACCGGTTAGATGTTTTACTTATTAGGTACAAAATGAAGCTTTTTCATCAGAATGTCATAGTTGTCTTTGTCGTAGATATAATACTCGCCGGGAGCGATTTTCAAGTTGTTTTTCTCCATGTATGTGCAGAAGTTCGAAAAAGTGGGGATAGTACTCCTCTCGGTATATACATCCCAAATATAAATTGTTTTTTCTCCTGCAAATCCTTTGTCTTTCCGCAGTCTCGCGGCATCATAAATGTCACCGTCTTTCACAACGAAATTGGGAACTTCGGTGACCCTGCCCGAGGATAATGCAGAGGATAATGTATAAGTGAACTTTGCTCCGTAATGAAGGTAAAATTCAATGCAGTCATCGGTTTTCCATTTCAACAAAGCGCTCGGTTCACAAGTATCTTCATAAAGATAAGAAGTTTCAAACTCTAATATTAATTTGTCTTCGGCAATGTAATAGAGAAACAGATACTGCATAGACGGTCTGATCACGTATTCAAAATTATGGCATCTTGAAAATATCGCAATCTGCGTGCCTGCCGCATTCACATCGGACTCAACGATGTAGCCCGATTCGAAATGATCAAAGAAACTGTTATCTATGATATTTTTTTCTTTGCCCGTCTCGATATCGACAATGGTTCTCTGATCGATTAACGCCCGCTTATTATCAATCCATTCTACAGTTTCCAAGAATTCATACAGATAATTTTTAACGAAATGATCGAAATCGTTCAAGAACAGATAACTCTCATAATTTTCCCAGTCATCATCAACATTCCCAATGCAAACGACTACTTCAATATACTGATTTTTCCCGTCGGGAGAGGGATGGATAATATATGCTTCCACATAGATAATGAACTCATTTTTCGCTAAATGCGGCTTCAAAATCACCTTGTATTCATCGAGGGTATAAGGCGAGTCAGACGGAACGCTCGGTTTGCTCGAATAGTCGAGTATGTATTCTGCTACGCACACCGGACTCCAAACAGCGGGAATACTGCTTGCTTCGCCGGACACCGAGCTCGAAACGGCGGGAATACTGCTTGATTGACTTGACAGCGGATTAGAAACAGCGGGAACGCTGCTTGCTTCACTTGACTTCGGTTGATA
>CAZTDA010000593.1:0-1508 GCA_964612155.1 uncultured Eubacteriales bacterium
GAGCATAAAGTTAGTGACTTGCTCAGCCGAGTCGACGGTGTCGGCCGCATCGATGTGGTCATCACGCTGCAGACGAACGCCGGCTTGAACACGAGTGCCGTCACGGCGGCCGCAGAATTCAAGATCAGGGGTGTCGTGATTCTCTGCGACGGCGGAGACGACATTAAAACGGTCGCCAAAATCACCGAGATCGTGTCCGCGGCTCTCAATATCGGCTACAATCAAATCTACATCACAAAAATGAGCAGCGAATAGGAGGCAATTCTCAATGAAAAACGGAAAACGGCAGATTATTCTGGCGGCCTTGGTGGTGGCGTTGGGAGTGACGGTATATCTCAGCTGGGTATTCGGCAATCAGGCGCCTGTGACCGATACAACCGGCGCGACCAATCTCAGCGATGTCATTGACGTCGGGAACACCAATATCGAGGGCGTGGAGGGCATTTTGACCGAAAACGCCGAGAAGTATTTTACCACCGCGCGTCTTTCCCGCCAGAAAACGCGGGATGAGGCCATCCAGACCATGCAGGAGACCATCAATACCGCTTCTGACGAAGAGGTTAAAATGACCGTCGCACAGTCGGTACTGGTCATGGCGGATAACATCGAAGCCGAGGGGCGGATTGAAAATCTCGTGATGGCGAAGGGCTTTGCCGACTGCATGGCCTACATCAACGACGGCACTGTCAGCGTTGTGGTGGCGACAAGTGAGGATGGCTTGACCGCAGCACAAGCGGCACAAATTCAAGACATTGCCGTTACCGAGAGTGGCGCTAACGTCGAAAACATCCGGATTATCGAGATGAAGTGATGGTTTTATTTTCGACGGGTCGAAAATATCCGCATAATCGAAATGAAATAAAGGGCTTTTCGGTGGTTTACTTCCAAAATTAATTAAAACAATTGAAAATATCCGAAACAACGGGATGAACTGAGAATTATTGATTGATATGGCCGCTTTTGTGTGGTATAATGACCACGCAAAAGCGGTTTGTTTTTGCAGCATACCGCTTGCGGTATGTTGCATGCCGCTTGCTGCATGCTGCATGCTTAGCATGAAATCCAATTTATGAAAGAAAACCTTATAATTTATGAATCGAAGAGAATCCAGAGAAGCCGGTTTTTTGATTGTGTTCGAGCAGTCCTTCACAAATCAAAGCGTAGACGCCATCATTGAACTCGCAAAAGAATACAGGGAATTTGAATTTGATGCTTATTCGCTTTCATTGGCAAAAGGCGTTTCCGAAAACCGTGATGAAATCGATAAGTTTATTTCTGAAAACCTGAAAGACTGGGCTTTGGTGCGTATTTCCAAGGTCTCTCTTGCAATTTTGCGCTGTTGTATCTACGAGTTTAAATTCGGAAAAACCGTTCCGGAGGAAATTGCGATTAACGAGGCGGTGGAGCTTTCGAAAAAATATTCGTTGCCTGAAGACACCAAATTTGTCAACGGGATTTTGGGTTCAATCTCCCGCGGGGTAAAAAGCGAGAAGGAAGAACCCGACGAA
>CAZTDA010000594.1:0-1505 GCA_964612155.1 uncultured Eubacteriales bacterium
GTCTTTTCGAGTTTTCTATATTTTTAATTTTATTATTTTAAAAATCAGAATCTTCTGTTATAATGAATGATGAAATCCTGTAAATCCGATTGATAAACGCGGAGACAACAATATGAAAATCGACCGGCTCATCGGCATATTGGCCGTATTGCAACAAAACCGAAAAGTGACCGCGCCGTACCTCGCCGAAAAATTCGAGGTCTCGCGGCGCACCATCAACCGCGATATTGAAGACATCTGCAAAGCGGGGATTCCGATAGTGACCACACAGGGGCAAAGCGGCGGCATCTCGCTGATGGACGGCTTCAGCGTGGATACGACCTTGTTCACCGAGGACGAATTGCAGTCCATCTTTGTCGGTTTAAGAACCCTCGACAGCGTATCGAACAACCCGAAATCCGAGTTGATGGCGCAAAAGATCAACGCGCCGTCCGCCGATTTGATGCGCATTGACCTCTCTTCGTTTTATAAGGAGAGCTTGTCGATCAAAATCGAACTGCTTAAAACCGCGATTGCGCAGTACCATTCAATCACGTTTCATTATTACTACGCCAAAGGCGAAGAGGACAAGCGCATCGAACCGTACTTCATCGCCTATCAGTGGGCGGATTGGTATGTGTTCGGCTGGTGCTGCGAGCGCAAGGATTTTCGCCTATATAAGCTCCGTCGCCTGTGGGAGTTGAAGTTAAGCGATGAGGTTTTTACCCCGCGCGAAATCCCGGAGGAAAAAAAGCAGTTCGGCACCAATTTTACCGATGATTATTTCATCACTGCGATTTTTGATGCGTCACTCAAATATCGGCTCGTCGAAGATCGCGGTCCGGGTTCTTTTATTAATTTACCCGACGGACGGTTGAAAATGCGGTGGGGCTTTACCGACCCCGACGCCGCCGTATTATGGTTTTTGGGTTTTGGGGACAAGGTTGAAATCCTCGACCCGCCCGAGATTCGGGGTAAAATCAAGGCGATGACAAAAAAGATTCTTGAGAAATATTGAATCATGACACACTTGTTGTCGTGTTTGATGGGTTATCCTCTCATTATTACAAATCGGGAGGTAACAACATGGATAACAAGTTTGACCGAAACATGATGGCTAAATGCGGTACATACTGCGGGACATGTGAATGGAAGGAAAAAACGGGCTGCCCCGGCTGCAAGACCTGCGCGTCCAAGATGTTCTGGGGCGAATGCGACAAGGCCAAGTGCTGTATGGAGCGCGGATACGAACACTGTGGACAATGCCTGGACATGCCCTGCCAAAAGCTGCTCGACCTTTTCGCCGACCCGGAACACGGAGACAAAGGCGCACGGTTGCGAAACTTGAAAAATTGGGCGGCCGGGAATGATGTCTTTGAAAAGTTGAGATAGAGATGAAGCTTTCGGACGCGGACGGTAATCGACTCTTGTTTGTAGCGCAATCATAAAATTTTCGAGATATTTTGGCAGGAGGGTTAAGAATGGGATTGTTCAAACCGGCATGGGAGAGTTCCGACCTTGAAAAG